>JBDTSO010000063.1:0-10770 GCA_039931085.1 Acidobacteriota bacterium
TCAATTATTTTCTCGTCGGATTTTCCGCACTCGCCAACGCGATTCGGCAGGAACAGATGCAGGGAACTTTGGAAAGCGTTCTTTTAACGCCGATAAATGTGCCGACGGTTATCGTTTCGAGTTCGGCGTGGTCTTATGTCGAAGCGACTTTTAACTCGTTTTTATATCTGTTTTTCGGCTGGCTGTTTTTTAACGTGCAATATAAAGGCAGTTTTTTATTAGCTTTGCTGTTTTTAGTTTTGACGACTTTGGTATTAGCCAGTTTGGGGATTTTATCGGCAAGTTTTACAATGGCATTCAAACGCGGCGATCCGTTTGCAATTTTATTGGGCGCGGGAACTGCACTTTTTTCGGGTGTTTTTTTTCCGAAGGAAATGCTTCAGGAAGCGTTAGGCAATACGGCAGGCAAAGCGATTTCCTACATAAATCCGTCAACTCACGGACTGGAAGGTATCCGCGCCGTGCTGATTCAGGGCAAAGGTTTGAGCGAAGTGGAAACTCCGCTGATTACGCTTTTAATTTTTCTCGGCGTTTTGCTCCCTTTTTCGCTGTGGGTTTTCGGTAAGGCAATCAAACGCGCCAAACGTGAGGGAAGTTTGATTCAATATTAGAAAAGATTAGAAAAGAATTTTTACAGACACGCAAATTTCAGTTAATCAACGCGTTAAATTATAATGCAAAGAAATACTACTTCGGAACAATTGATAATTAATAGCTGAAAAATGGTTACAAAAAAAACACCGGCAAAAGCCAAGAAAATTTTAATCACGGGCGGAACGGGATTTCTCGGAACGCATCTTGTCCGTCAATTTCTGGAAAGCGGCGCAAAAAATCTGCGCGTGATGGCGTCGTCAATTCCCGAATGGATGGCGGATGCGGGCGTTGAGCCGTTTGCCGGTTCGGTAACAAAAAAGGAAGATGTCGGCGCGGCGGCGAAAAACTGCGAGGCGATTTATCATCTTGCGGGAAAAGTTTCGTTTGCCTACGAAGGCGCGGCGCAGATGAATAAAATCCATGTCGAAGGCACGCGCCTGTTGTGCGAAGCAGCGAAGGAAAATAAAGTTTTTAACTTTATTCTCGCGTCGTCAAGCGGGACGAGCGCGGTCAGCGAAACGCCGGAAATTTTGGATGAAACTTATCCGCAGCCGGTTGAAATTTTAACGAAATGGGCTTATTACGCTTCAAAATATTATCAGGAAAAAACCGCTTTAAGAGCTTTTCAGGACAAAGGCGAACGGCTCGTCATTTTGAATCCGTCGCTGCTTTTGGGAAGCGGCGACGAGCGTTTGAGTTCGACCAAAGTCGTGCTTGATTTTATGGCGAAAAAGCTGCCGATCACGCCGTCGGGCGGCATAAATTTTGTTGACGCGCAGGATGCGGCAAACGCATTTTTGAACGCGCTCGACAAAGGCAGACACAGAGAAAGATATTTGCTCGGCGCGGCAAATTGGACGGTCAGCGAATTTTTCGGGCGGCTTGAAAGGCTTTCCGGCGTTTCCGCGCCAATGCTCAAAGTTCCGAAATCGGTGGCGATTGCCGGTTCAAATTTTATCTCGTCGCTTTACAAAACCTTTGACAAATCCGCGCCGTTTGAAGCCTCCGAAGTCGAAATGGGAGAATATTTCTGGTTTTTCGATTCGGCAAAAGCCGAAGAAGAATTAAACTTTACAACGCGCGATCCGCAGGAAACTTTGCAGGACACAATCAAATATCTGCGCGAAAACTTTCTCGGCGAAGGAGTTTTTAAAAACTGATGGCTAAAGGTTGAAGGAAAAACTATCTCTTTACCTTTAGCTTTCAGCCTTTAGCCTTTATTGAAAGCATTCGAGATATTTAACGCCTGCGCCGGTGTTGAAAATTACGACGGTTTCGTTTTCTTTGACCAAATTTTGTTCAATCATCGTTCGCAAAGCGGGCAGGCACGCCGCGCCTTCGGGAGCGCAGAACAAACCTTCCGCCGCGCCGATTTCTTTAACGGCGGCGATCAAATCCTCGTCGCTGACGGCGATTGCCGTGCCGCCGGATTCGTGCAACGCGTCAATGATTAAAAAATCGCCGATTGCCTTTGGAACTCGCAAACCTGATGCGACAGTGTGCGCGTTCGGAAATTCTTCGGCAAAGCGTGTCCCGTCGTGAAACGCTTTGACGATTGGCGCACAGCCGATTGATTGCACCGAAACCATTCGCGGTCTTTTTTCATCAATCCAACCCATTTTTTCCATCTCGTCAAAGGCTTTCCACATTCCGATCAAACCCGTGCCGCCGCCCGTTGGATATAAAATCACGTCGGGCAAATTCCACCCGAATTGCTCGGCGAGTTCGTAACCCATCGTCTTTTTGCCTTCGACGCGATACGGTTCTTTCAAGGTCGAAACGTCAAACCAGCCTTCCGCGTCTTTGCGTTCGGCGACAATTTTTCCGCAATCGGTGATTAAACCGTCAACCAAAGTTACATTCGCGCCGGTTTGTTCGCATTCGATAATATTAGCTTTCGGCGTGTCTTGCGGCATAAAAAGAAATGTTTCCATTCCGGCGCGTGAAGCATACGCGGCAAGTGCGCCCGCCGCGTTTCCGGCACTCGGCGCGGCAACTTTTTTCACGCCTAATTCTTTCGCCATTGAAACGGCAGCAGTCATTCCGCGAGCCTTGAAACTCTGCGTCGGATTAGCTGATTCGTCTTTAATATAAAGATTTAATTTTAGCGGCAATTTTGCGGCGAGCTTTTCGGTTTTCAAAAGCGGCGTTAAACCTTCACCCAAACAAACGACGTTTTCATCGTTTTCGACCGGCAAAACTTCGCGGTAACGCCACAAATTCGGCGGGCGATTTATAAGCGATTCCTTTGTTAAAGTTTCCGCCGCTTTGCTTAAATCGTAGCGAACCAGAAGCGGTTTTCCGCATTCAATACACAAATTGTGCAGTTTTCCGGCTTCGTAATTTTTATGGCAATTGGCGCATTCCAGATGTGTTACATTCATAAATTGAAAGATTAACGAAAAATAAGAAATTTAGCCACAAACGAACACGAAATTTCGTGTTCGTTTGTGGCTAAAAAAACTATTTCGCCAGCATTGGCTTTAACGCTTTATAAATATTATCGGTCATAATAACTTCGCCTTTGGCGTTCGGGTGAATGCCGTCGCCTTGGTTTAATTCTTTGTTGAGCGCGACGTTTTCAAGAAGAAACGGCAGAAAATCAACTTTATATTCACTCGCCAAATCAGGAAATGCGTTGACATATTCGCGCTGATATTGCGCTCCCATGGTCGGCGGCGCGAGCATTCCGCACAACAAAACCTTAATGCTTTTCGCTTTGGCTTTTTTGATGATCGTGCTTAGATTTTCCTTCATTTTCGCAACGGGAAGACCGCGCAGCAGATCGTTTGCGCCGAGTTCGAGAACAAGAATTTTTACATTATTCTGTTCTAAAACCCAGTCAATTCTCTCCAATCCGCCGAGCGAAGTTTCGCCCGAAACTCCGGCATTGACGACTTCGTAGTTGTAACCGTCGGTTTCTAGTTTTTTCTGCAAAAGATACGGATAAGATTCCTTTTCTTCGAGTCCGAAACCGGCGGTCAAACTGTCGCCGAACGCGACAATTTTCGGTTTGTCGGAAGTCAACTGAATTGACGGACGCGGCTTCGCCATATTTTCTTTAACCTGCTGTTCCGCCGTCGAAACGCCGCACGCCGAGAAGATAATTGCTGAAATAATGAAACTTAAAACTGCCGAAAATCGAATTAACTTGGTCATAATTTTAGAAGATTTGAAATAAAATCATTTTTTATGATGCAAAAATCATCAAACCTGTTCGCGCCTTTTTCACAAACAATGTTTGTAATGGAATAATGATAAATTAAATTCATCGGTAAAAAAATGTCAATTTAGAATATCTGCAAATTCTTTATTTACCATTCACCATTTAACATTTACCATTAAATTTTATGATAATTTTACAAAATGTAACCAAAATCGTGCGGTCCGGCACGGAAGATTTAACTATTTTAGACGATGTTTCGCTGGAAATCCCGGACGGCGAATTTGTTGCCGTAACGGGCGCGTCGGGCAGCGGAAAATCAACGCTTTTGGGTTTGATCGCCGGACTCGACGCGCCGAGTTCGGGCGAAATTTTAATTGACGGCGCGAATGTAACGACGATGAGCGAAGACGAACTCGCCGAGCTTCGCAGCAAAAAAATCGGCTTTATTTTTCAATCGTTTCATCTGATTCCGAGTCTGACGGCGTTTGAAAACATCCTTATTCCGATGGAAATTTTAGGTTTAAAAGACGCGAAAAGCCGCGCCGAACAATTACTTTCAGATGTTGATTTAAAAAATCGCGGACATCATTACCCGACCGAACTTTCCGGCGGCGAACAACAGCGCATCGCCATTGCCCGCGCTTTTGCCAACCATCCGAAAATTCTTCTCGCCGATGAACCGACGGGAAATTTAGATTCAAAAAACGGCAATCATATTTTTGATTTGATGACCGAACTGCACGATCAAAACAATGTTTCGCTCGTTTTAGTTACGCACGATCAAAGTTTAGCAAACAGAGCGCAGCGGCAAGTCGTCTTGAAAGACGGGCGCGTTTTGAGCGACGAAAACAATTTACAGGGATTACAGGATTAGCAGAGTTAAAAAAAGATTTATCAAAATTATCCTATTTATCCTGACATCCCTGTAAATTTTTTATGAATTTTATCTTTAATTTAACTTGGCGCGAAATTCGTTCATCGTGGCGGCGTTTGCTTTTTTTCTTTCTGTGCATCGCCATCGGTGTCGGTTCGATTGTCGCGCTGCGTTCGCTGATTCAAAATTTCAGCCGTTCGGTCGGCGGCGACGCGCGCGCACTTTTGACGGCGGATTTTGTCATCAATTCGAGCAACGATTTTTCGCCGACTGATGTTTCCAAAATTGAAGAAGTTATTGGAAGTTCAACAATTGTCGAAGCGCGAAACGAAGTGACGGAAACTTCGGCGATGGCGCGTCCGGTTGATAAAGCCAATCAAAATTTCAGTTTCGTCGAACTCAAAGGCATTGAACCGCCGTTTCCGCTCGTCGGAAATTTCACGCTTTCGGGCGAAAAACCGTTTGATTTCAAGTTGCTGGAAAACAAAGGTGCGATTGTCGCACCGATTTTGCTGGATGATTTGAATATCAAAATCGGCGACAAAATCCGCATCGGCGAATCGGAATTTCAAATTCGCGCCACTTTTGACGAAGAACCGGGCGGCACTGGCGGTTTTCGTTTGGGAGCGCGGGTTTTTGTTAGTAAAAATGCTTTTGAAGCTGCCGGAATTTCGCAAAACCGCAGCCGCGTCCGGCGGCGAATACTTTATCGCACGTCGGACAATCCGACGGATTTGATTACACAACTGCGCGAAACGTTAAAAGGCACGACGATTACCGTCCAATCTTACCGTGAAACGCAGGAAAGACTCGGCGAACAGTTTGAGCGGACGGAAAATTATTTATCATTGACCGGACTTTTGATTCTCGTTCTCGGCGGTGTCGGCGTGTGGAATGTCGCCCGCGTCTTTGTTGAACAAAAGCGCAAAAGCGTCGCCGTTTTGAAATGTTTGGGCGCGAGCGGAAACCGAATAATCACGGTTTATCTTTTGCAGATTTTAACGCTCGGATTTCTCGGAAGTTTGTTCGGCGTTCTGCTCGCGCAACTCGGTTTGTGGCTTGCCGAATGGCGTTATTACGACGTTTTGCCGGCGAAAATGAGTTACGCCGTGCATTTTCCCGTCGCGTGGCAGGGAATTCTGCTCGGCGTTTTGATTTCGCTGCTTTTTTCCGCTTTGCCGCTTCTGCAAGTTCGCAACATCAAACCGCGTCTGCTTCTGCACGATGCCGGCGGCGAGAAAACGCGGCGTTTGGATTGGACGAAAACGATTTTCGGCGCGATTTCACTGGCGGGTTTGTTGGCTTTGGCGGTTTGGCAAGCCGGTTCGGTCAAAGTCGGCGCGTTTTTTCTCGTCGGTTTGGGTTTTACTTCATTATTTCTCTATCTGGCAGCAGTCGTTTTGACGATTTTGCTCAAAAAAATCAAAAACTTCGGCTCGTTTTCAGTCCGGCAAGCAATAAATTCGCTGTATCGTCCCGGAAACCAAACGAGAATTATTCTGCTCGCCGTGGGTTTGGGCGCGTTTGTCGTGCTTGCCGTCCAATCTTTGCAGTTGAATTTGGTAAGGGAATTTGATTTTACGCGCAACGCAAAATTGCCGAGTTTGTTTTTTATTGACATTCAAAAAAGTCAGATTGACGAATTAAAACAAATTGTTCAGATGGCGACGAGCGAAAATGTGCAAATCGTGCCGACGATTCGCGCCCGCATCGCTTTCGTCAACGGCGAACCGTTCGATTTTGAAAACCGTGAAACGCGCCAGCAACAGGGAATTATCGGGCGCGAATTTGCCGTTACATACCGCCCGGAAATGGACGAAAACGAAACGCTGCTCGCCGGAAAATGGTGGAACGGCGCGGCAAACAATATTGACGACGCGCAGGTTTCGGTCGAAGAAGAAATGAGCAAATCATTGGGCGTTAATGTCGGCGACTGGATGACTTTTGATATTTCCGGCAGAAAAATTCAGGTGCAGATCGCCAACATTCGTAAACTGGATTTACGAAACACGCGAACGGCGTTCGTTTTCGTTTTCCGTCCCGGCGTTTTAGAAGCCGCGCCGCAAACTTTCGTCGCCACGGTTTTGAAAAAACTTCCAGCGACGTCACGCGCCAAATTGCAGCGCGAGATTATTGACAAATTCCCCAACGTACAGATTTTCGATGTCGCCGATATTGTCGCCGCCGTGCAAAAGCTCGTCAACAATTTCGTGCTGGCGATTTCGTTCGTTGGGAGTTTCGTGATCTTGAGCGGCATTTTGATTCTGATCGGCTCAATCGCGCTGACCAAATCGCAGCGAATTTACGAAAACGCGATCTTAAAAACGCTCGGTGCGAAACGTCCGACTTTAGCCGCGATACTGCTCGCCGAATACGGACTTTTAGGACTTTTAGCTGGAATTATCGGCACTGTTTTCGCTACCGCTCTCTCGTTCGGCGTTTCCAGATATCTGTTTGATATTGATTGGGAATTCGATTTTACATTAACAATTTTGGGCGTTTTGATTACGACGATTTTAGTGATGACGGTTGGCGCAATCGCCAGTTTTGACGTGCTGTTCAGAAAACCGCTCGGAATTCTGCGTTCGCAATAAATGATACGATTGTAATTCAGAATCAATGGTATAAAACAAAAGAAAATTTTCAACCACAGATTTGCACGGATTAACGCTGATAATTTTTTTGATGAAAACAAATAGTGATTTTCAATCATTTATTATCCGTGTCCATCTGTGGTTAAAAATTTTACTCAAATGGAAATTCGGCGGCTAATTTCCATGGACCATTCAAATAGTGCCAGAGCTGCAAACCAATTCCCGTGCCGCTTCGCGGTGACCAATCGGCGGATAATTCGTTGAAAAGGGAACGCGCAATTTCCGGCGCGACTTTGTTTTGGACGGTGATGTGCGGTTTGAATTTTTGGCGATCTTGATTTGTCAGCCATTCGTTCCAGCGGTTTTTTAACTGCTCGCGCAAACGGTTTAGCTCGGCAGATTCGATTTCAAATGCCGCGCCTTTGCCGAGAAAACGCAGCTTTGGGAAATGCAGCGGAAAAGATTCGCGTTGGTCGCATAACTCAATCAAATCGGCTTCGATTTTATCTTTTTGACGACCGGGTAAATTGTGAAACATCGTTACGTGCGCCGCCAGAAAATTGCGTTCGGCAGGAAAATGTTTTTGCCGCAGCGCGTCGAAAAACGCGAACGATTGGGCATCTGGTTTTAGAGTTAAAATCAGCGGCGCAAATGTCTTTTCTAAATCTTCCATAGAAATTTATTTAATTTTTAAGCGTAACAGATTTATAAGATCAAGAGCCACCGTTTGGAGTTATATTTGATAAACTGGTTTGCAGTTTAATTATTGAAAAAAGGGAAATAAATAATGAATTTAGAAGGAAAAACAGCATTAATCGTCGGCGCGTCGCGCGGCATCGGACGCGCTTCGGCGGAACTTTTCGCGCGATCCGGCGCAAACGTCGTCATCAGTTCGCGCAATGAAAGCGAGTTGATGGAAGCTGAATATCAAATAAACACGGTTGGCAGCGGTGAAACGCTCGCGCTGGCGGCGGACGCGGCAATCGAAGCGGACGTTAAACATTTAGTCGAAGAAACCGTCGCCAAATTCGGCGCGATTGATTATTTGGTTCACGCGGCGGGCGCGGGAATTCTCAAGCCGTTCGGCGATTTGACGGGGGAAGATTTGGATTTTCTGCTGACCGCCAACGTCAAGACCGCGTTCAATGTTTTGCAGGCGGTTTTGCCAAAAATGGCTGAGAAAAAATCCGGTAGAGTTATCGCCATTCCGGGAATTTTGGGCAAAGCTCCGATGATGCAGGCTTCGGCATACTGCGCGGCGAAATACGCTCTGACGGGAATGATTAAGTGTTTGAAAGACGAATACAAACGCTACGGTATCCGTTTTTCGCTGATGCACTTCGGCGGCGTTGATTCGCCGTTTTGGGATGACATTTCGATGAAAGTCCAGCGCGATAAAATGCTGTCAGTCGAAGCGGCGGCAAACGCCGTATTTTTTGCGGCGACGCAGGAAGGCGAAGGCGTGATGGCAGAAGTTGTTTTGATGCCGGAAAATCATCAGTTAGTTTAGAGGTGATTGGGCGCGAACAAACACAAAAATGCTCGAAAAGTCTATTGTTTTGAAAATCGTTTTGCGCTAATCTCAAAAATGCGAGGAGTTAAAATATGAATTGGCAAAATAAAATTATATCGGATAAAAATATTTTACTTGGCAAACCGACTATCAAAGGAACGCGGCTTTCAGTTGAATTTATTGTTGAGCGTTTGGCAAGCGGTTGGACACAGGAACAGCTTTTGGAAAATTATCCGCGCTTGTCAAGAGAAGATTTACAGGCGGTTTTCGCATACATCGCTGATTGTTTCAAAGACGGTTTGATGTATGAATTTCCGGCGGAAACCGTATGAGAAAGTTTCTATTTTATTTGATGGCTTCACTATACATAAAAATTTATGGAACAAAATAATAACGAAAAAATTCCTTTCCGAAAAATATTTATTTCTTATAGTTGGTCAAGTAACGATTATGTTGATAAAGTTCGTGAACTTGCCGAAGAACTTGCTAACAATGCAATGGAAGTCGAGTTAGATCAATGGTCTTTGAAAGAAGGCGATGACAAGTTTATTTATATGGAACAAATGGTTAATGATTCGACGATTGATAAAGTTATTATCTTGCTTGATAAAAAATATAAAGAGAAAGCAGATGAGAGAGAAGGCGGCGTAGGAACTGAAACTACGATTATGACACCGAAAATTTATGCGGATGTTGTTGAAAAGCGCGGCAAGCAAAAATTCATTCCCGTTGTGATGGAACGCAATGTTGAAACAGGCAAAGAATTCGTTCCGGCTTTTCTTGACGGCAGAAAGTATATTGATTTAACTGACGCTGACCATTATTCAGAAAAGTTTGAAGAATTGGTGCGCGCAATTCACGACAAACCTATTTTTAGAAAGCCATTACCCGGAAAAGCACCATCTTATTTATTGGAAGATGAAGGAGTGAATTTAGGAACAACAGGTCGTTCGCGTCGAGCAATAGAATTTCTAACAAATGATAAGACGCAGGCTTTGAATGCCGTCAAAGATTACTTTGCTCTTGTAATAGAAAACTTAAGGATGTTTGATTTTCCGTCAGAGACTAATCAAATGTTTGATGAAGAAGTTGTCGGGAAAATTCAGGAATTAACGCCTTTGCGAGATGAAATTGTTGACGTATTTTTAGCCATTAACAAATACAGAGAAGATTCAGCAATTTATGAAGAGATTCACAATTTTTTTGAACAGTTATTACCTTATTTTGAATATAGAAAAGATGGAGATTCAAATCATCAATGGGCGGCTGACCATTATAAATTTTTCGGCTACGAGTTGTTTTTATACGCCGTTGCTACACTTGTAAAATTTAAAAGGTTTGAACAGCTAAATGAACTGACAGAATCAAAATATTATTTTTCAGGTTCTCCTTTTTCCAGAAATCAAAATACTCTTTTGTCATTTACAAAGTTCAATACATATTCGGAAGCATTAAGAGACTATAACCAAAGGCAATCTCGACAAGCATATTCAATCGAAGCTAGTTTTATACATAAGCGAGCCACTAGGAGTGACATAAGATTTGAAAATTTGATGGAAGCCGATTTTTTGCTCTTTCTCATTTACAAAATTGATGATAAAGAAAATACATACGGCTTTTGGAATTCTTGGTATCCGGTCACTCAGGCTTTTGCTGAATACAGAAACAATCCTTTTGAAATATTTTTAAGAAGCCAATCCAGAAAGTTTTTTAATAAATTCAAGACATGTTTAAGAAATAGTTCAAAAGAAGAATTATCTTTATTAATAAATGGCATTGAAGAAAAGATGAAAAGAGAAGGCAGGGGCAATCGTGTATGTGCTTAAATGTTCACAAATATTGAACAAATCGAAACTACACCCTAAATATAGTTCCTAGAACAAAACTTGGAAAAACTCATATTATTTGTTAGCCTAATTGTTGATTTACAGCATCAAAAGACGAAAAATTTTATTCAGCTTTTTATATTAAACAATTATGTTCAGTGATAATTTCAGACGCGGCGAAGGAAAAGGGAAGGGAAAGACCG
>JBDTSO010000064.1:0-10729 GCA_039931085.1 Acidobacteriota bacterium
AAGTTTTATTGTCTAAGCATATTAGCAGAAAACTTACACCTTAAACCTATGATTTTGAATCTAAAAAGTATGGCTAAACACGAAAAAACTTATGTAGATTATGACAAACCGTATGAAACAAACCTAATCGGTTTGCGCGGAGTCGCTTATTTTGGTATCGGATTATTTTTGTTGATTGTCGTAACTTTCGGCTTGATGTATTTTTTGGAAGACGTAATGGAACAGCGGGCAATTGAAACTGTAGACCAAAAAAACCCGATGACAATGAACAACGAAGAGCGTCTGCCGCCCGAACCGCGTCTGCAGGCGGCGCCCGGTTTCGGTGTCGAAACAGAACAGGGTTTTGTCAATCTTGAATTGAAAGCACCACAATCGGAGTACCGTGTACTTCATCAGCAGTGGGAAAAAGATTGGGCGACAGGGCAGAAAGACCCGAAAACCGGAACGGTTGTTGCTTTGCCGATTGAAGAGGCTAAAAACAAGTTACTCGGAGAAAATGTTCAAACCGGAAACAACGAAAATGGGCAAAAAGTATTGAAAGATTCACGCTCGATAATTTCATATTCGAGCGCGGGTCGCCTCGCTTCGGATGTGAGAAGGTAAGGCGGAACAGGCAGAACGCCGTCATCACGGACGGCAGTGGAGGCAAAGCGTTCAATCAAAGTTCGCCTCTGTAGATATTGAATAATAGGTAAGTTTGTTAGATTGCTTTCGCAATTTTGTCGCCCGCGATGATGGCGTTCCTAGTTTATGAGGGTTTTATGAAAAAAAGTTCAGGTATTTCAGCAATTTTGAAGCTGACACTTTTATTAAGTTTGAGTGTTTTATTAATTCCGGCAATAGTTTCGGCGCAAAAAGCCGAGCATTACAATTCGCCGCTTTACTCACCGAAAACTTACGATCCGAATCAGGTGGGAACGAGTAACGGATTGCCGCCGATATTGGGCAAGGTCGGAATTGAGCAAAAACTTAACGGACAATTGCCGCTTGAAGCGCAGTTTAAGGACGAAAACGGCAATGTTGTAAAACTCGGCGATTATTCTAATAAAGGAAAGCCGGTTATTTTAGCACTCGTCTATTACGAATGTCCGATGCTTTGCAATGAAGTTTTAAATGGTTTAACAGGTTCGCTTAAAGGTATTTCGTTCGACGCAGGAAAAGATTTCGATGTCGTAGCAATCAGTTTTGATACGCGAGAAAATGAAAAACCGGAATTAGCTAAAAACAAAAAAGCCAGTTATATCACGAGATACGGACGCGAAGGCGCGGAAAACGGTTGGCATTTTTTGACTGGAACGCAGCCGGAAATTGACAAAGTTACGCAAGCCGTCGGATACAATTATCAATTTGACGAAGCAACAGACCAATTTGCTCACGCGGGCGGAATTATGATTCTGACACCGGAAGGCAAAATTTCACGCTATTTTTACGGTATTGATTACGCACCGAAGGATTTGAAATTCGGCATTATGGATTCGGCGCAAAGCAAAATCGGAAATCCGGCGGAACAGTTATATCTTTATTGTTTTCATTATGATCCGGCTTCGGGAAAATACGGTTTGGCGATTTTGAAAGTTTTACGGCTAATGGGAATTGCCACTATTCTTGGTTTAATTGCTATGTTCTTTTTTTTCCGGCGACATAACAAAGGTAAAACGGCAGATTTGAAGTAGATGACAGATTCAAAAACTGACATCCGACATCTAATATCTTAAATTTTTAGAAGATTATGCAACAGAATTCTTCGTGGGTTCCACTTTTTCCCGAACAGGCTTCCACTTTTGCGTGGCAGGTGGACGGATTATATTTTTATCTCATTGCCATTAGTGCGTTTTTCACGATCGGTATTGTCGCGGCGATCATATTTTTCGCCATCAAATACCACGCCAAAGAAAAATATGTGGCGGGTGCGGAAATTCACGGCTCAATCGCACTCGAAACGCTTTGGTCAATCATTCCGTTTATTATTTCAATCACGATTTTTCTCGGCGGCGCAATCGTTTTTTACAATCAATATCGTCCGCCAGCCGATTCGATGGAAATTTATGTGGTCGGCAAACAATGGATGTGGAAAATTCAGCACGGCACGGGGCAGAGAGAAATTAACGAGATGCACATTCCCGTCGGGCGGCAAATCAAATTAACGATGACGACGGAAGATGTCATTCACGATTTTGCTATTCCCGCGTTTAGAACAAAAGCGGATATTGTGCCGGGACGTTATTCGACAATTTGGTTTCAGGCGACAAAACCTGGCAAGTATCGTCTGCAATGTATGGAATATTGCGGCTTAAATCATTCGGGAATGGGCGGTTACGTTTATGTAATGGAACAGCGCGATTTTGACAACTGGCTGAGCGGAAACGTTTCGGGTCAAACGCCAGTCGAAGCGGGCAAAGATTTGTTTGAAAACAAACTCGGCTGCGCTTCGTGTCACGCCGGCGGACCGCAGCAGCGCGGCGCGGTTCTCGAAGGTTTATTCGGCAGTCAGGTTAAACTAACCAACGGACAAACATTAACGGCGGATGAAGAATATATTCGTAATTCAATTTTGAATCCGTCGAGTCAAATCGTCGAAGGTTATCAACCGATTATGCCCACGTTCAAAGGTCAGGTAACGGAAGAACAGCTTATTCAACTTGTCGCGTATGTTAAATCTTTAAGCACTAATAAAGGCGGTGGTTCAACTTCGATTAACGGTGCAACCGCAAATTCGGGCGGCGGAAGTATGCCGAAAACGAATGATGTAAATTCAAACAGTCTGGTTGCACCGCGGGTTAATCGAGGATCAATAGGTCAGGGAAGTAATCCGAATGCGCCGGCAAATCAGCCTGAACCAACTGACAGACCAAGATAGATTTTTAAGGATAAAGTAGTAAAAAGTTATGGAAAACGTAAATGCTTTAAATGTTGGAAATATCAATCCCGAACCGAAGGTAAATTATTTAACTAACGGGACAACGGCAAGATCATGGCTTTTAACAAAAGATCACAAGCGGATTGCGGTTCTTTATTTGCTGACGGTTTCAGCATTCTTTGCGATGGGCGGCGTTTATGCTTCGCTGATCAGGCTCGAACTGTTGACACCGGCAAGCGATTTGTTGGAATCGGGAACGTATAATCGTGTTTTTACGCAGCACGGAATTTTGATGGTTTTCTTTTTCCTGATTCCGTCAATTCCGGCGATTTTGGGAAATTTTCTGATACCGATTATGATTGGCGCAAAAGATTTAGCGTTTCCGCGTATCAATTTGCTTAGTTGGTATCTTTATATGGCGGGCGGCGGTTTGACGCTTTTCGCATTGATGCAGGGCGGGATTGATACAGGTTGGACTTTTTACACGCCTTATTCGACGACATTTTCCAACAGCTATGTGATGCTCGTCGGACTCGGAATTTTTATTAACGGTTTTTCGTCAATTCTGACCGGCTTAAATTTTATCGTCACGGTTCACACGATGCGTGCGCCGGGAATGACATGGTTTCGCCTTCCATTGTTTGTTTGGGCGCATTACGCGACGAGTTTGGTGATGATTTTGGGAACGCCGGTTATCGCCATTACGATTTTGCTAATGGCTTTGGAGCGTCTGGCGCACGTCGGAATTTTTGATCCGGCAATCGGCGGCGATCCGATTTTGTTCCAGCATCTTTTTTGGTTTTACTCGCACCCGGCGGTCTATATTATGGTTTTGCCAGGAATGGGCGTAATCTCGGAACTAATTTCTAATTTTTCCCGCAAGAAAATTTTTGGTTACGAGTTTATCGCGTTTTCTTCGATTGCGATTGCCGTTTTCGGTTTTCTCGTCTGGGGACATCATTTGTTTGTCAGCGGACAATCAATTTACGCAGGTTTGGTGTTCTCATTTTTGAGTATGGTGGTCGCCATTCCGTCGGCAATTAAAGTATTCAACTGGACGGCAACGCTTTACAAAGGTCAAATTTCCTACGATACGCCGATGCTTTACGGTTTATTTTATATCGGTCTGTTTTTGATCGGCGGATTAACCGGACTGTTTCTCGGCGCAATCGGTTTGGATGTACATTTGACCGATACTTATTTTGTTGTTGCACACTTTCATTATGTAATGGTCGGCGGCAGTGTTTTGGCGTATCTCGGCGGTTTGCATTATTGGTGGTCAAAAATAACTGGCAAAATGTATTCGGAATTTTGGAGCAAAATTTCCGCGATGCTCGTTTTCGTCGGGTTTAATCTGACATTTTTCCCGCAATTTATTCTCGGCTATATGGGAATGCCGCGCCGTTACGCTTCGTATCCGCCGGAATTTCAGGTTTTGAATATTTTCTCGACGGCGGGCGCATCAATTTTGGCAATCGGTTTGATAATGCCGCTGATTTATTTTACATATTCGATCTTTTTCGGCGAGAAAGCACCGGCAAATCCGTGGCTTCTTCCCGGACTCGAATGGCGCACATCATCGCCGCCGCCGACCGAAAACTTTGAAGAAACTCCCGTTGTTTATTGGGAAGCCTACGATTTTAGCGAAGAAAGCGGCTTGGATTTGGAAGACGCGAGAAATAAATACAAGGTTACAGTTTAATCAATTGCGAATTACAAAATTACGAATTACGAATTTATATTCTGTAATTCGTAATTTGTAATTCGTAATTCATAATTTAAAAAGATGGCACACGACATACACGAACACGAACATTATCATCCACCCGGTCTTCAGCATCAGTTTGACGATATGGGACAGCAAGCCGAATCCGATTCAATCGGAATGTGGATGTTTCTCGTCCAGGAAATTATGTTTTTCGGTGGGCTTTTTACGGTTTATTTGGTTTTCCGTTCCAAATATCCGATGGCTTTCGCCGCCGGAAGTAACCATTTAAACGAATGGCTCGGAATGGCGAACACGCTTATTCTCATTGTCAGCAGTTTAACAATGGCTTTGGCGGTTCATTACGCGCAGCTTGGAAAGCGAAATTTACAGGTAATTTTAATCATCCTGACAATGTTGTTCGGCATGGCGTTTTTAGGCGTAAAAGCTTATGAATACGCGGAAAAGTATAATGACGGTATTGTTCCGGTTACAGGTCTAAATGCGAGAACGCCTAAAAATATTATTCCATTAGATGAGCGTTATTCGGTAAACCCGGAATCATTACACGGAAATTCTTTACCTTTTCCGGGTGACGTTGTAAACAGTCCGGCAGTACCCGAAGAAAATGATACGGCTCACGAGGGCGGACACGCGGAGGAAGAATATATTAATCCGCGCGGTGATTTTATTTGGAAAGATACTTCCTTAGCCGATAAAGCTTTTGCCGAAGGATATTTAACCGATAACGAAAAAATTGGTTATATGAAAAACGGCGAAATCAATCAGGCGATGTTTCAAGACAAAGTTCGTATCTTTTTCTGGATTTATTTTGCGATGACCGCGCTGCACGCTCTGCATATGATAATCGGGCTGGGAATTATGCTTTGGCTGTTGTGGCGGGCGTATAGAGGAGCTTTTGTTCCCGAATATTACGCGCCGGTGGAAATGGCTGGACTCTATTGGCACTTTGTTGATATTGTCTGGATTTTCCTGTTTCCGCTGCTTTATCTGCTCGGCAGACATTTCTTACACGGAGGAGGACATTAAATAATGGCAGAATATAAAAATACCGAGGATCACGAAGATCACGATCTCTCACACGAACATCATATTGTTGCGATTCCATTGTATTTATTGGTTTTCGGGATTTTAGTAGTCGGAACGATTCTGACATCAATTGTCGCCCGCTTTGATCTCGATTTTATTTTCGCGGGCGCAAATACACTGTTGGCTTTGCTGATCGCTTTTACTAAAATGACGTTTGTTGCGCTGATTTTTATGCACGTTCGGTGGAGTTCGCGCCTGATTTGGCTGACCGCGCTCGCCGGGTTTTTCTGGCTGGCGATTATGTTTGCCTTTACGATGCAGGATTATTTAACGCGCACACCGGGCGTTTTTAATCGGTAAGTTTAGAAAAATAAAATTTTTGAAACGCGGAACGGAGAGCAAAACGGCTGTCTTTTCCGCGTCTTTTGTTTGTTAGGACAAAACCTTTGCGCGTGATATTATCTTTATTTTGGTCTTAATTTAAGGCATTTATAAAGATTTTATGAGAGCATTTTCAGGACAACAGCAACTTACCCGAAAACATCTCACTCGACTGATGTTAAAACAAAGCTATTCATTGAAATTATATTTTATTATCTTGATTCTTTTTGCGCTTGTCTTGAGCGGATGCAGCGGCGGCATCATCAAAACAAAAGATAAACGGGCAACTTTGCTGAAAACGGAAGATGTCACGCAATCCGAATTACTAGACAAAATCAGTCATTTTGCTTCGGTCAATTCGCTGCGAGCCAAAATGGATTTGAAGTTCGAGGATAATTCTTACGCCGAACTCGGCATTGCGGAAAAATATCGAACGGCGGACGGTGAAGTTGTCGTGCAGCGTCCGGCAAGCATTTTATTGAAAGTTCAAGTTCCGGTTCTCAAGTATGATGTCGCGCAGATGACTTCAGACGGCGAGAAGTTTCGCGTGGCGATTTTGGAAGACGGCGCAGGCGGAAAATACAAAAAATTTGTCGTCGGCACAAACAACGCGGATTATTCAGCTTTGCAGGAAGAAGTCAGCAAAATGGATTTCGACAAAGACGGCAAAGTCCTCAAACAAAACGCCAACGTCTTTGCAAATTTGCGCCCGCAGCACTTTACCGACGCGATGCTGATGCGCCCGATTGATACAACTGCCAATATTTATGTGGAAAGCACGATTGTGCAGGAAGAAACGACTCCTGATGTGGCAAAAAAATCGCCTTTGGCAAATGTCCTGCGCGGCTATTATTTATTGGACGAACTGCATAAAAACGATGACGGAAGTTTAAAGATTACGCGCCGTTTCTGGTTTGACAGAGTTGGCATGGTCAGACTTGCGCGACAGCAGATTTTTGACGCAAACGGCGAGATTGATTCGGATATTGTCTATGGCGACACCGGAAATTTGACCGACACGGGCGAATATAACAATTTGCCTTTGCGGATAGAAGTTACGCGCCCGAAGGAAAAATACAAAATGCGGCTGACTTATCAAGCACCGGAAGCGGTTACTATCGGCAAAATGTTTCCGAGTGAGGCTTTTGTTTTGGAGAATCGCTGGAATCTCGAAGTTGTTGATTTAGACAAGAAATTGCAGAGCGCGAAAGCCCAAAAAGCAGGAACCGATGTTCATAATGTTGATGCACGGAATCAATAATTTAGTGAATCGTAAATCGCAAATTGTTTTTTCGTCAATAAGATCAAACTTTATCCTAAACTTTCTGAACTAAACTACGATTTACGATTCACGCCCTAAAAGATGAAGACGATTTTACAAACTGAGAATCTAACCAAAATCTATAAAATCGGAAAGGTTGAAACACACGCTTTGCGCGATGTTTCGCTTGATATAAAACAGGGCGAATTTGTCGCCGTGATGGGACAATCCGGTTGCGGCAAATCAACGCTTCTCCATCTTTTAGGCGGACTTCTTTCACCGACGGACGGGAAAATAATTATTGACGGCGAAGATTTGTCAAAAGTTTCCGACGCGCAGAGAACCGACATTCGCCGCCGTAAAATCGGTTTTGTGTTTCAAAGATTTAATCTGTTTCCGACGTTGACGGCAGACGGAAATCTGCGCCTTGCGGAAAGAATTCATTCGGGAAACGGCGGAAATGCGGAACGGCGGCGCGAAGTTTTGGGCTTGCTGAAACTCGAAAACAAAATGAACAACAAACCGCTCGAACTCTCCGGCGGTGAACAGCAGAGAGTCGCTCTGGCACGAGCCGTCATCAATAATCCGGCGATTATTCTGGCAGATGAACCAACAGGAAATCTCGATACGGAAAACTCGAACATCGTTCTCGATATGTTCAAAGAATTAAACGAGCGTTACGGACAAACGATTATAATGATTACACATAACCCGGACGCGGCGGAAAACTGTAATCGCATTATAAATATGCTGGACGGCAGAATTGTTGATAATTAGCAATTGAAGACGAATGGAATTAAAAATTTGTCATTGACAAACAGCTATCGTTCAATTAATTATTAATCGAAATGTTTAGTGCGTTCAAAAAATTTATTCTCTGGCAATACGACCGCGAATCAACGCCGTATCTGATTTTTTGTTCTCTGATTGTCGCATTTATATTTCTAACGCCTAAGTCTTGGTTTGAAAAACGGGAAAAACTGGCAACCCAAACGGCGCGGCTGATCGTCAAAGCCAAAGATTTTTCGCCTGACGAAAGCGTAATGGCGCGGCGTGTAAAAGATTTGAGCGGAAATCCGAATGCCGAAATTCTGGGTATGCGCGAGAAAAAAAATGCCGACGGCGAAACGATCTACGAAATTGAAATTCGTTAGGATTTTTCTAAGTTCCAAATTCTAAAAACGAACTAATAAACGATTTAGCATTTGAAATGTACAATTTGGAATTTGAGAAGGAGATACATTTTATATGAAAACATTTTTAAGATTCAGTTTTCCGACGGTATTATTGGCAATATTTTTTAGCGCATTTGCCGTTACCGAAACAAAAGCGCAGACACCTTTAGGCAAAGTTTTAGAGCGAATGGAAACTCATCGCCAAAGCCTGTCTTCACTTCGAGCCAATGTAACGATGGTCAAATATGACTCGGTTCTAAAGGTTTCTGACACGACGGAAGGAACTTCGATGTATGTGCCGCTCAAAGGACGCGATGCGCTTGTGCGAATTGATTGGACAAAGCCGGCACAGGAAACTTTATCGGTCGTAAAAGGTCAATACATAATATATCGTCCGCGTTTGAATCAATATCTGACCGGCAGCACTAAAGATACGAAAGGAAGCGGAAAAGCCAACGGCGCGTTGAGTTTTATGAATATGTCAAAAGCGCAGCTCAAAGCCAATTACAATATCAATTATCTCGGACTGGAGAATGTAGTCGGCGGAATACCGACCTGGCATCTGGAACTCACGCCGAAAACGGCACAGAGTTATAAATTAGCGGAACTTTGGGTTGATGGAAACGGAATGCCGATACAAGCGAAAATTGTTGAGAAAAATAACGATACGACAACCGTTTTGCTTTCAAATATTAAAAAGAATGAAACGATCAGCACCGCTGAATTTATCGTCAAGTTACCGAAAGGGGTCAAACAAATTAAAGGTTAATAATCTTTTAGTTTCAAAATCAAAAAAGGCTTCGGCGCGAAAAGCCGAAGCCTTTTGTTTGAAATGACGGCAGATAAAAACTATAATTTCAAATTTAACATCCGTCGGATTTTTCAGGAGTCAGTAAATAATGCCAAAGGCAAGCAGTTTCAGTCGGTTCACGCGCGGCGTTCGTCATACAATTCGCGCATTTGCTTCAACCAAACATCCGGTTCTGGTTCACATCGTCCCGATGCGGCGATGCAATCTCGCCTGTACTTACTGCAACGAATACGACAAAACGAGTGATCCGGTGGAAATCGGCGAAATGCTCAAACGCATTGATAAACTCGCTGAATTCAGAACTTCCGTTATTACGATTTCGGGCGGCGAACCGATGATGCACCCTGAAATTTACGAGATTATTGCGCGGATCAGGCATCACGGAATGATCGCCGGTTTGATTTCTAACGGTTATTATTTTCAGCCTGAAAAGATTAAAAAACTAAACGCCAGCGGCTTGGATTATCTGCAAATCTCGATTGATAACGTCAACCCGGACGATGTTTCCAAAAAGAGTTTGAAGGTGTTGGACAGCAAGCTGAAAAATCTCGCCGAACACGCAAAATTCAAAGTCAACATCAATTCGGTCGTCGGCGGCGGCGTGGCAAATCCCGACGAAGCGTTGATTATTGCTAACAGAGCGATTGAATTGGGTTTTTCTTCAACGGTCGGCGTAATTCACGATGAAATGGGTTTAAACAAAGGTTTGACCGATCACGAAAAGCGTATTTATAAGGAAATCAAATCAAAAGGTACGAGCAGTTATGCGCGTTGGAACTGGTTTCAGGACAAAATTGTTGACGGCGGCGAATATGACTGGAAATGCCGCGCCGGAGCGCGTTATCTTTACGTTGACGAAGCCGGAATTGTCAGTTGGTGTTCGCAGCAGCGCGGAACGCCGGGAATTTCTCTGCACGAATACACGCCTTCCGATATGCGCCGCGAATATATCACCGAAAAATGGTGCGCTCCGACCTGCACGATTCAGTGCGTTCACCAAGTCGGACATCTCGACGCTTGGCGCGACAAACAAATCTCGCTCAATGATTACAACAAGAAAAACGGCAAAGGTTTGAAAAAAGAAACGATTTCACGGGTTTTGAAAACCGAATAACTTCAAATGTCTGCCGGACTTCGCACGCCCAAACGGTGTTGATTTAAAACGTGAGTGTAAATCATCGTCGTTGTCAATTCTTTATGTCCGAGCAATTCCTGAATCGTCCGAATATCGTAGCCGTCCTGCAAAAGATGGGTTGCAAACGAATGGCGAAGCGTGTGCGGACTGGCGTTTTTGGCAATTCGGCTTTTTCGCATAATTTCCTTGAACGGTTTTTGCAAACTCGCGGGTGAAACGTGATGTCGTCCCTTCGAGCCTGAGCGTGGATTGATGCTCAGACTTTTCGACGGAAAAACATACTGCCAAATCCATTCGGCTTCGGCGTTCGGATATTTTCGCGCCAGAGCAAACGGCATTTCTACTCGTCCGAGT
>JBDTSO010000065.1:0-10725 GCA_039931085.1 Acidobacteriota bacterium
CGCGTAACCCGTTTTGCCTTTGGTAACGACGATGCGCTGATATGATGAACTTTCAGCGTAAATGATATTGTCCGTAAAGAGCGCGTCTTCCGCCAACGATGTCAGATAATCGGCTTTGATAAAGGCGATAAGAAGCAGAACGATGATGATAAATCCTTTGACGCGCAAAAAATTGATGTTCTTTTTTATCAATGGTTCAAGCAGCCAAGTTCCCCAAATTCCGACGCTGGCATTGAGCATTCCGAAAAGAAGCGAGGTGCGCGTCAAACCCAATTTCGGCACGAAGAAAAGCGGAAAAAGCAACGATGCGGCAAGTGCGCCGATGTAATCGAAAGCCAAAACACGCGAGACTAAATCCTTGAAATCAAGTTCGTCTTTCAGAATCCGCATCAACAGCGGAATTTCCAAACCGACGAGAACACCGATGCCGAAAACAATGCCGTAAAGCACGACCGCAAAATACGAAAGTTTGGCAAATGCGAAAAAAAGAAGCGGCGCGGAAAATCCGCCAAGCACCGCAACGGCGAGTTCGATGTCAACAAATTTTTCGGCAATGTGGTTTTCGATAAAGCGTGAAAACCACGAACCAACGCCCATCGCAAACAAATAAATGCCGATAATCAACGAAAATTGCGTAACCGAATCGCCGAGAACATAAGATGAGAGAGTTCCCGCCAGCAGTTCATAAATCAAACCGCAGGTGGCAATGATAAAGACGTTTAGAAAAAGTAGCGGAGTGCGGTTCATAGAAATTAGAAGACAGAAGACAAAAAAATTTCCAACTTCTGCCTGCCGGCTTCTGACTTCTCAAAATTTACCCGTTGATGGCGGCGGCGATGATAATGGCGATACCGATTAACATCGAACCGATAACAATTCCGAGCGCAGTGTTCTGATCTTCTTCGATTTCTTTACGAATCGAAAACGGCGTAATCTTGTCCATTATAAAAAAGCCGATTCCGAAAAACACCAATCCGATCACGACAAAAATCAGCGTCGTTACTAAAGTTTCCAATAATTGATCCATCTTAACGATCAAGGCAAACATATTCAGCATTTATTTTCCTCCACGAAATCCGCCGTAAATAAACGGTATTCCAAGTCTTGAATTGCTTCCCGAATTGGCTAGTTCCCAGCCGAACCAAGAAGACGAAGCATACAGCAAAATTACTCCGATTCCGAAAATTAAAAAAAGTGTTTTCAACATAATTTTGTCCTTTGTCCTTTGTCTTTAGCCGATTGAATTAAAACTAAACTCCTAGATTTGATTCAACTAACAAAGGACTAAGGACTAAGAGCTAAACATACTTTCGCTCCAGCGTTTTGATTCAAATGCAAATTTGCGGAATAACGCCAGAATCGGCAAAATTGCCAAAATCACAAACGCGCAAATGAAATTTACGCCGCGTGAAACATTTTGTTCGACCTTGACACTAACGGGTATTTCTTGTTGAAAATTTTGCCAAGTGCCTTCGATGCGTAAAGTATAAGTTCCGGCAGGCAAAGACGAGAGCGTTGCGTCTTGCGTTTTGTCGCCTTCCGTCCAACTTCCGTCGCTGTCCGTCCCGCTGTAATATTCGATCGGAATATTTACCGATTCGACTTCCTGACTCTGCTCATTAACCAAATCAACATTCAAATCCGCCCAGGAATTGCTGACCGGCGCGTTTGCCGTGATTCGCACATTGCGATTTCCCTTTAATTCAAACGGATTACTGAAAACCGTTTGCGGCGTAGTTGCGCTTGCCGTCGGTTGCAAAGTTACGGTTTCATTCAAAGGCATGTTGCTAAAACCGCCCAACGGAATCATTAAAATTGCGATCAGACAGAGCAAACCGAGCATTGCAAAACCCGCTTTGATGTAAAATCCGCCCGTAAAAGGTTGATTCGGCGCAACCGACCAAGGTTTTGGTAAATTTTCTACGCCAAACGCATTTTCGATTTCGGCATTGGTCATATAAACGCCGACCGACCAATTTATCTCTTTGTTGGTTGATTCCTGCGAAAGCATCAGCGGTGCGGCAACATAATCAATCGCCCGCACAGTTTCACCTTGCGTAACGCGCCAATAAAATTCGCCTTTGACATATTCAACTTCGGCAGGAGCGTCCTGAAAAATCTTATAATCTGCGCCGCCATATCTCGCGGTTGATTTTCCAACAGCTTCATTAACAACGACTTCGGCAGGATTGACCGGCTCGACAAAATTCCAATGATTATCGGAATATACGAGCCAGCGAAAACCGATTTTCGGGTTGTAAAGCAAATACTCGTCCCAGAAATATTTGACACCTTCAACGCTGACGCTTCTGACCATCGCGCCGATGATTTTGAATTTTACACCTTTAAAATTCCCTTCCGCGCCGATTGGTAAAACGAATTCGTGCGGCGATTTCGATGGTTTTAAAACCTTGAGAAATCGTAAATTTCCTTTGTTGACATCGAGCAAAGAGTTGCAAAACGGACAAGTTACGCGCTCGGTTTTGTCAGGCGCGACAAGATTTAACGAGCCGCCGCAATTTGGACACTGCATCGCGCCGACAGCAAACTTTTTGGCTTCGCGCTGCACTGATTTTGCGTCGCCCAAACCGATTTCATCGAGCGAAACCTGCTGTCCGACAAAAACCCACGCCGGATTTTCACTGTAATCAATCGTTCCAAAAGCGTTGTCTTTGCCCGACAAATCGGCGTAATTGCCTTTTTCGTTTGGCGTTAAGCGATACGGAATTTCACCGTCCGCCGCGACCGCCATCGCCGTTCCCTTTTCCGTTACTATCAAAGGCGTTTTGCCCGGAATCTGTTCAACGGTTTGCCCGATTTGCAAAGATTGAAACGACGGAATCTGCGTATTTTCCGGCAGCGGCTGATAAAATGTCAGATAAAATTTGCCCTGCGCTTCGGCGAGCCAACCGACCCAGCCGTTTGAAAATGTCGCGTACCATTCGTCCCAAATGCCGCCGAGTTCTTGTTTGAGCTGCGCTCGTCCGGTTAATTCAAACTTATGACCTTTAAATTCGCCTTGTAAACCGAGTTTCAAAGGCGATTCCGAATCGGCAATTTCCGCGACTTTGCCCAAATCTTCAAGTGCGCGGTCAGTTCTCGCAATCGCCGAACGGCAAAACGGACAGATCAACACAACCGTCGAGCCTTTTTGAAACTCAATCGGCGCGGCGCAATTCGGACAATTGGCTTTTAGAAAGCTCAAACTGCACCTCCAACAGAATTTATTTTTTGATTTTTGGTCTTTAGTTTTTGGTCTTTGGTTTCTAAGTTTGAACTTTGAACTTTGAAGTTTCCACGTTCAATTTTTGTAATTTTGACTTCTTTTGCACCGAGCAATTCTTTCAAATTTGTTTCCCAATCCCATTCGGGACGCGATTTGCAGCAATATAAATTAAAAGTTGTGATTTTATGTTCCGGGTAAGTATGACAAGCCAGATGAGATTCGGTTAAAGCGACTAAACCCGTGATGCCTTTTTCGCCCGCGAACTGATGCCAGATTCCTTCGCTGATCGTTTTTAAACCCAAATCGGTAATGATACGCGCAAAAACTTCGCGCAAAATTTTCATATCGCGCAAAGAATTTGCATCACAGCCTTCAGCTTCAATTAACCATTCAGTTCCGACAAGCATTTTTAAGTTTGATTTCTGCAATTATAAATTTTTAACGAAAGTTTTCCAAAAAAGTTTGATTTGAATTAACCGGAAACTTTGCCTCGCTTAATACGTTATAATTCTTTTTGGTGGAAGTATGCTGTCTAAAACTATAATCAAAAACCGCGCGTTTGTCATATCTTTAACATTTTTTTGCGTTATTTTCTCAAGCTGTTCAGCTGTTTCTTCGAGCGATGTAAAAACTGATAATGAGCCGAACGAAAAGAAAATTATCGCTTATGCAAAACCGCAAATTGTCGGTCAAATCAGTTCAAAAGAGATAACCGAAAGCAGCGGAATTGCCGCGTCGCGCTGTAATCAAAACGTATTTTGGACGCACAACGATTCCGGCGACGACGCTTTTATTTTCGCGTTAAATGAAAAAGGCGAAAAGCTCGGAACGTGGAAAGTTTCCGGCGCAAAAAATAAAGATTGGGAAGACATCGCCGAATTTCAAGACAAACAAACGGGAAAATGTTTTTTGTACATCGGCGACATCGGCAACAACGAAAGAACGAAAAGCGAAATGACAATTTACCGCGTCGCCGAACCGCAGGTTTCCGCTTCCGACAAAACTTCAAGCAAAAAAAATCCGAATAAAACCGAATCTGCTGAAGCGATTAAGTTTGAATACCCCGATATGCGCCACGATGCCGAAACTTTGATGGTCAATCCGAACACGGGCGATATTTATATTTTATCAAAACGCTTGAGCGGCGCAGCGGGCGTTTACAAACTGGCGGCAAATTACAGTTTGGAGAAAACCAACACGCCCGAAAAAATTGCCGATTTTACAGTTCCCGCTGTGCCAAACGGCTTTCTAACCGGCGGCGATATTTCGCCCGACGGCAAGCGCGTAATTATCTGCGATTATTTTTCGGCTTACGAAATCGTTCTGCCTGAAAAAGCGAAAAACTTTGATGAAATTTGGAAGGAAAAACCTGTAATCGTCGAATTAGGACAAAGAAAACAGGGCGAAGCTGTCGTTTATTCGGCAGACGGAAAATCAGTTTTTGCCACGAGCGAAGGCAAAAATTCGCCGTTGATCTCGGTCAAAGTTAAATGACGGCTTCGTCCCAATTTGGCATTGTTAATTTAAACAGTTTAATTCTGCTTCGCACGGTATTTACACAAATAACGGAAAATTCAATGAAATTTAGAATTTTCCGTTCCGCAAAAATGGATAAAATCGGGCTTAGTTTCTTGATTTGTGATTTACGATTTATAATCAAAAAATGCAAGTAAAAACTCAGCTCGACGAGCTGCAAAATTATTTAATTGACGCGAGCAATCTGCAAGGCGGACACGCCGATAAAGTTTTCATTCCCGAAACCACCGAACAAATCGCAGAAATATTAAAAGAAGCCGACGAAAACAGAACTCCAGTTACGATTTCCGGCGCGAGAACCGGAACTGTCGGCGGCGCGATTCCTGACGGCGGATTTGTAATTTCGCTCGAAAAGCTCAATCAAATCAAAGAAATTAACGAAAATTTCGCAATCGTAAACAGCGGCGTTATTTTAAATGATTTGCAAAAAGCGGTTGAAGCGAAAAATCTTTTTTATCCGCCCGATCCGACTGAATGGAGTTGTCAAATCGGCGGCACGGCGGCGACGAATGCGAGCGGCGCGAGAAGTTTTAAATACGGAGCGACGCGCCAATTCATCGAAAAACTGCAAATCGTTTTGGCAAACGGCGAAATAGTAAACTTAAAGCGCGGAGAGAATTTCGCCAAAAACGGAATTATCGAGCTGAAAACCGAAAGCGGAAAAACAATCAAAGTAAAAATTCCGACGTATCTTCAACCGAATACGCGCAAAAATACTTCGGGTTATTTTTCGTCTAAGAATTTTGACGCGATTGATTTGTTTATCGGCAGCGAAGGAACGCTCGGAGTGATAACCGAAATGCGAGTCAAACTTCTTCCGAAACCGCAAGGTTTTTTGAGCGGAATCGTGTTTTTCAAAGACGAAAAAGATTTGCTGGATTTTGTGGAAGAAGCCCGGCGAATATCTTTTGAAACAAGAAAAGAACGAATAGCAAATTCGATTGATGCGACGCTAATCGAATATTTTGATAAAAACTCTTTGAAATTTATTAGTGAAAAATTCCCCGAAGTTCCCGAAGATGCGAGATGTGCGATATTTTTCGAGCAGGAAACAACCATTGAAACCGAAGACGCGATATTTGAACAGTGGAACGAACTTTTGGAAAAGCACAACGCCGAACTCGAAACTTCGTGGTTCACAACGAGCGAACAAGACCTCGAAAAAATGCGCGAATTCCGCCACGCGCTGCCCGTTGCCGTCAATGAAAAAGTTGTCCGCAACAAACAAAGAAAAATCGGCACGGATATGGCGGTTTCGGACGATAAATTCGCTTCATTTCTAAAGTTTTATAAGCAGAAATTAGACGAAAGCAATTTGGAGTACGTAATTTTCGGACACATCGGCGACAATCATCTGCACGCGAATATGCTGCCGAAAAACGATGATGAAGCTGCACGAGCCAAACATCTTTACGGGCGTTTTATCGCACAGGCGGTAATGCTCGGCGGCACTGTTTCAGCCGAACACGGAATTGGTAAATTAAAGAAACATTATCTTTACGTGATGTATGGAGAGCGTTATTTAAACGAAATGGCGGAAATCAAACGCGCGCTCGACCCGCACGGAATTTTGGGGCGCGGAAATATGTTTGATGCGAAGTTTTTACAATAGAACGATTTACCGATAAAATACGAACCTTTACACAATCTGATTAAAAGGAAACACTTATAAAAATGATAAAAGCGATACTTATGGACTTCAACGGAGTAATTATCAACGACGAGCCGCTGCAAATGAAAGCGTATCAGGAAATATTGAAGGGCGAAGGCGTTGATTTGACCGAAGAACAATATTATTCGTGTATGGGAATGAACGACAAAGCGTTTGTCGAAGCGGCGTTTAAATTCGGCAAAAAAGAAACCTCTGATGAAAAAACCGAAGGAATTATCAAGCAAAAAACCGCTAAATGGCGCGAGATTGTTGACGAAGAAGTTCCGTTGTTCGACGGCGTTGAAAATTTTATCAGAAAAATGGAAAAAGAATTCGCGCTCGGCGTGGTCAGTATGGCGCGGCGTGAAGAAATTGAATATATTCTCGAAAAAACCAACATTTTAAACTGCTTTTCAGTAATTGTCGGCGCGGAAGAAATTTCGACTTATAAACCCGATCCTGAATGTTATTTGACGGGATTTAATGAAATTGACGCTGTGCGGACACGGCTTGGCGGTAATCCGATTGTTCACGACGATTGTGTCGTCATCGAAGACGCGCCGCAGGGAATTGTTGCGGGAAAACGCGCCGGACTAAAAACTTTGGGCATCACGAATACGGTGTCGGCGAAAGAATTGCGCGAAGCAGGCGCGGATGTCGTAACGCACAACTTAAACGATTGGATGCCGGATTCATTTCGGCGCGTCTTTGCTCACAGAGTTTAAAATTTTAACTTATGTCAGAACATCAAATATCAATTGATCAGGCGCGGGAAAATCTTTTATCGTGCGCGACATTTCTCGCCGAAGACATCAGAAGTGCCGAAGGACACGCCGAAGCGATGAAGGAAATCGTGCCTCATTATCTTACCAAAGGCGACGTTGACCTTGCCGCCGCGCTTGCCAATACGGTTGACGATCCGTTTGTGCGCGACCGTTTGCTGTCAAAAGTGGCGGCGAAATGTGCCGAGATTAACGATGACGAATATGCTTTTCAGCTTGTCGAAGCCATCGAAGATCACGGTTTGCAGGGCGAAGCGCGGGAAAATATCGCGCTCAGCAAAGCGGCAAAAGGCGATTTCGAGAAAGCCTTTGAAATCACTAATGAACTAAATCATCCGTCAAACGCGCTCGGCTTAATCGCATATCATTTAACCGTCAAAAATCGGGAAGAAGAAGCGCGGCAGACACTTTCGCGCATCGAATATCCGGCGGCGAAAGTCAATGCTTTGCAGCTTATCGCCGAATATTACGAGAAAAATAACCAGACGGAAAAAGCTAATAATGCGCTGGACGAAGCGGCAGCGGCAGCGGAAGAAAGCGACTTTCCCGAAGAAAAAATCAGAGTTTTGCAGTATGTCGCCGAACATTACCGCGCGGGCGGCAGAAATGACAAGGCAATCGAAACATTTGAAAAGGCAAAAACGATTGCCGAACAAATTGACGGCGTTCACCGCGACAATCTTCTGGCAGGAATCGCGCTCGGTTTTCTGCGTGCCGGAAGTGTCGAACTTGCAGACCGGACGCTCGATTTAGTCGGCGATAACACACAGATTTCAAACGCTTTAGTCGGATTTTCGCAGGAATTTTGGAACAACGGTGAAAAGGATGACGCGCTCGAAACGCTCGAAGAAGCATATGCGATTCTGAAGTCGCAGAAAGACGCGGAAATCCGCGACAGCCGCGCCCGCTTTAATTTGTGGGGCGTTATCGCCGTGCAGTTTGCCAAATACGAAAAAGGCGAACGCGCCATCGAAATCGCGCAGGAAAACATTGAAGAAATGGAGCAAATGTCGGCGTTGTCGCAAATCGCGCAGGTTTGCACAACGCAGGGCAAAGACGAACTGGCGCGACAGGCAATGAGCGCAATCGCCGAAGATTCACAGAGAATGTTCGCGCTCATCGGCGTTTCGGACGCGAAAAATAATTCGGGCGAGCGGGAAAAAGCGATTGAATTTTTGAATGAAGCGGCAACTTTGTGCGAAACCGTTCCGCAGCTTCCTTCGCGTTCGGCGGCTTACAATGAATTTACGGTGCGCTTTCACAATTACGGCGAAAATACAAAATCGCGTCTGATGTCGCACGAAAATCTTGAAACGATTGCGGACATCCGCGATGAAAGCGTTCAAGTCGTTACCTTAGCGCAGTTAGCGAATATTTACGAACGCGAAAATTTCGCTTTGACCGATGCGGAAAAAACAATTTTGCAAAAAATGATGCGCCGCGCCGAAATGTAAAAAATAAAAATATTTCATTCTTCCACCCGCCAAAATATTATTTTGCCGGATTAAGATAAATAAAAATGTTTGTCGAAAAAATTTGGGAATAATTTTAGTTTATGAAAGTATAAACTATTGAAAGGTGATAAAAATGAAAAAATTGGAAAAAAAGCATCCGCTGGCGATTCGATGGCTGCATTGGATAAATTTTCCGCTTCTGACAATGATGATTTGGAGCGGTCTGTTAATTTATTGGGCAAATGCGGTTTACGGCATTAAAATTTTCGGTTATGAACTTTTCCACTTCTTTCCACCGTGGTTTTACGAAACGCTCGGCATTCCTTTTCGCCTTTCCGAAGGCATCTCGCTGCACTTTTTCTTTATGTGGCTGTTCGCCATAAACGGCGTGATTTATTTTTTATATTTAATTTTTTCGGGCGAATGGCGAACACTTTTGCCCGTTCCGGGTTCATTCAAACGCGCCTTGTACGTCGCGCTTCACGACTTGCACATCATCAAAAAACTGCCGCCGCAAGGGAAATATAACGACGCGCAGAGAATCGCTTACACCGGCACGATTTTATTAGGTTTGGGTTCGATTATCACCGGACTTGCAATCTATAAGCCTTTACAGCTTTCTTGGCTGACTTCGCTTTTGGGCGGTTACGGCTGGGCGCGTTGGGAACATTTCTGGCTGATGATTTCGTTTGTTTTATTTTTTGTTGTTCACGTCGTCCAAGTCGTTATGGCGGGTTGGGGCAATTTTCGTTCGATGGTCAACGGTTACGAAGCGGTTGACGCGGAAACTAAAATTCCCGAATCCGCGCTCAATGAAAATGAAGGAGGTGCAGCAGTATGAACGAACAAAAATCTGAAAATATCGAACAGGAAGTTTTAGTCGAAAAAGTGCGGGAAATGGAAGCGGCAAAAGTTGAATCTGAAAAAGCTGACGCGAAAACTTCGGACAAAAATAATACGGCGAAAATCTTAGGCGAAAAACGCGAAATATCCGCGCCGATGACGGAAGCGGAAGCAAAAAAGAAAATGGGAAGCCGTTCGCGCCGGACGTTTTTAGTCGGCGGTGTAACCGCTCTAGCCGGAATTTTCGGATGGCGTTCGTTGAGCGAGGAAACCAAAAATTCCCTTCTGACGCGCACATTTCGATTTAACGAAAGTGTCAGTCAAACATTTTTTGAAAAAGAAGACCTCGCGCCCGAATTTCCGCGCGAACTCGCCGGCGACAGAGTAAATGGAATGATCGGTTTGGACAGCGAATTAAATCTCGAAAATTGGGATTTGCAACTCGTCGGCGCGGCAAATGCCGAGTCGTATCAGCAATTTTTCCCGGACATCACGTTCGGCGGCGAAGACAATGCGCCGCGCAGTATGGACACGCCGCCCGCGCCGAATGTGCCGGTTGCCGGTTTGCTCGTATCTCTGGACGAAATTAAAGCTCTGCCGCGCGTGGAAATGACGACCGAATTAAAATGTATCGAAGGCTGGAGCGTGATAATAAATTGGACAGGCGCGAGATTTTCCGATTTCGCCGCAAAATTTCCGCCGCCCGAAAATACGAAATATGTTTCGCTCGTCACGCCCGACCGCGCGTATTACGTCGGTTGGGATATGCAGAGCATTTTGCATCCGCAAACTCTGCTTGCTTACGAAATGAACGGTCAGCCGCTGACATCCGAACACGGTGCGCCTTTGAGATTGGTTACAACGACCAAATACGGCATCAAGCAAATCAAACGCATCGGGCGTATCGAATTTACCAACGAACGCCCCGCCGATTACTGGGCGGAAAACGGTTACGATTGGTATTCAGGACATTAAAAGGCGAAAGGAGAATAGATAAAGGGAAAATATTTTTTACCAAACGTCTTTATTGATTAAATCTTCAAAATTATCGCGTTTTCTGATTAGTTCGACTTCGCCGTTTTCTCGAATCAAAACGATGGACGGCAAAAATCTGCCGTTGTATTGAAACATCTGCGCGATGGAATACGCGCCGCAGTTTAGTAAAGCTAAAATCTCGTTCGGCTGCATTCCTCTTGGCAGAAGACGATATTCGGGCAGACGATCTTCGCCTTC
>JBDTSO010000066.1:0-10714 GCA_039931085.1 Acidobacteriota bacterium
ATCTAATGGTGACGGGAACGCTTTGGAGAAAATGCGGTGCTTTGCTTAAAGTTTTCGCTGTTGCGCTCGGCGTAAATTTACCGAGCAGAACAATTCCTTTGGCGTGAACGGCGCGGTTATCAGTTTGTTTCCCAAAGACCAGGTTAAGCGCGTCAACCAGTTGAGACGGAGTTGACGGAGGCACGGACACCTCAGTTTTAGTCTCGTCAATGTTCTTCTTTTCAATCGCTTTTTCCTGCGCGTAAAAATTGTTTTGCGCTCCAGCCAAAACAATACCAATGACCATTAACCATAAACAAACTTCGATTTTCACAATTTTTTTAACAGACTTTTCATCACTCATACTCCTAATCAAACTTCTTGTCAGATTCTAATTTCCCGAAACGGCTGATGCTTCATTCGTCGCGGGAATGCGTTCGTTAATCCAGCTTTGAATGTCCGCCATCACGATTTCTTTATCCAGATCGTTGAGCATATCGTGATAATGACCTTCGTAAAGTTTCAAAGTTTTGTCCTTTGATCCTGCGGTTTCGTAAAAATGCTGACTGCCGCTCGGCTTCGTCGCTTTGTCCGCCGTGCCGTGGAGTATCAGCAATGGAAGCGTAATCAGCGGAAACTCTTTTTTGAGCCGCTCGTCGGTGCGAACCAACTCCGCCATTGTTTCGACCGGCTGAGATTCGCCTTTGATAAGCGGATCATTGTTCATTGATTCGACCACTTTCGGGTCGCGGGAAAAATCTTCGTTTTTAAGTTTGATAGAATGGAAATGCGGCGCGATATAGCTTAATCCTTTGAGAACGGCAAGGACGAAATCCGGCGCGGGAATTTCGAATGCAAAATCCTCGCAAATGAATCCGTTAATTTCGCTTTGATGTTCGAGCGTGTAAAGGCACGAAATAACGCCGCCCGCACTGTGTCCGAGCAGGAAGACCGGCAAACCCGGCTCTTGCGATTTTACCGACGTGATAAATGTCGCCACGTCGTCAGCGTAATCGGCGAACTTCTCGACATAGAATCGTTCACCATCTGATTTCCCACGACCGCGCAAATCCAGCGCATACACGGCAAGTCCGTTTGCCGTGAACTGTTCAGCAACCCACATATAACTGCCGCTGTGTGCATTAAATCCGTGAACGACGACGATTACGCCGCGCGGCGCACCTTCCGGCTGCCAATTGCGCGTAAAGATTTTTAGTCCGCCGATACCTTCAAATGTTCCTTCTTTCATTGTTTTTTCTCCTTTTACTTTTCCAATCTGATTAACCCAAATATTTTTTCAACTCTGTTCCCGCCTGTTCAAAAAGCGAACGAACCTGCGGCAATTCCGCTAAACCGTTTAGTAAACCGAAGTCGTGAATCATTCCCTGATAGCGGACATTCGTAACTTTCACTCCGGCTTCATCAAGTTTTCTCGCATACGCCTCGCCTTCATCACGCAGAACATCACTTTCGCCCGTGATAACCAAAGCGGGCGGCAAGCCTTTCAATTGTTCGATTGTTGCCTGTGATGGCGAAGCGTAAATTTCCTTGCGTTTTTCCGGTTCGGGAATATACATGTCATACATCCATTTCATCAGAGGCGTGGTCAAAAAGCGTTTTTCGCCGAATTGTTTATAAGATTCCGTTTCAAAATCTGCATCAACTATCGCCCACATCAAAATTTGCAATTTGATTTCCGGTCTGCCTTTTTCCTTTGCCATCAAAGTCGTTACCGCCGACATATTTCCGCCGACGCTGTTGCCGACAACCGCCATATTTTTTCCGTCAACATTTATCTCGTCGCCGTTTTCCGCCACCCATTTCGTCGCCGCGTAAATTTCATTGATTTGCTGCGGATAAACCGCTTCGGGCGTTCGCGTGTAATTAACGAAAACCGCCGCGAAATCCGAATTGACAACCAGATCGCGCACCATTCTTTTATGCGTCGGGTAATCGCCCAAAACCCAGCCGCCGCCGTGGATGAACATAAACACAGGAAGTTTTTCCGTTTTTTCTTCCGGTCGGACGATGTTTAATTTAATTTCAAAACCATCGGCGTTGATCGTTTTTTCCGATTCTTCGATTCCCGAATAATCAACTTGGGCGGAAGCCTGCGCGTCAACTAAAACTTTTCGCGCTTCTTCGGGCGACATTTTTTCGAGTTCGGGCGGCGCGGGCGAATTTAATACTTTTAAAAAATTTTTCGTTCCGCGAGAAAGTCGCGGATCGTTTTTCGGTTCGATAGTTTTTCCAATCTCAGACATTTTTGTGCTACTCATAATTTCCCTTTTTTTATTGCGTTCTAGAATTTTTAGAATCTGGAATAAAACTTATTGTGCAGAATTACGGCAGGCAAAACATCACTCGATATCGGGGTTTTTAAATACCACTTTCGGGTAATGCCGAGCAAAGCGGCGTATTCCGTGCCGAGATGCGTGATATTCGACCATTTCCCATCCGGCAGAATTTCGGTAAAAGTTTTGTCGGCAAACGGCTGAACATACCATTCGCCGCTTTTTGTATATAAAATGATTTTGTATTCGGGACGGGAATTCTGACCAGACCTTCAATCGGCTCAAGCCGCACCGTGCCGCCGATTTCAGCCATCGGTATTTTTTTAAATTCGACCGACGGCTCAAGGCTCGTGTCAGACGAGCGGCAGCCAAAAAACAGAACGCAGATGATTACCAAATAGAAATTTTTCATTTGGTATTTCCAGATTGTCTGAGTTTACTCCCGAACGGAAAAATTTTCAGCTATCGAAAATTGAAATTTCTTTTATCAGAATAATTTTCAATTCCAGAATTTCAAACTCTGCCAGATTTCCGGCAAAGGCTTTTTCGTGTTGCGGCAGACGAGAATGTGATATTTTTCGTAGCTTTCGGCATACGGGAAGTTGACTTCCGTTTTTTCTTCGACCGATTCGCATCTTTTTTCAGCCGATTCTTTTGACGAGCCGAGCAGAATCAAAACTTCGCCCGTATAATTGTGCGGTCCCCAGAGAAAATAACTCTGGTGCGGGCTGATCGCTTTCGGCAGATTATATTTCGCGCCGTAAAAATCAATCGCTCCGGCTTGACCGTAGTTCGAGGCGAAAATTCCGGCTTTCGCGCGGTCTTCGGGCGGCAGATTGTTGTAAACGTCGGCGACTTCTGCAGTCATTTCCTGCCAACCGAGCTGATCGCTGAAAATTTGCTGCAACGGACTGTCGTGTTCGACTTCGGATTTCGGCGGCTTAAAACCGATGGCGTTTTGGTATTTGATTAAAGTTTCAATCGGCAAAATTGGCATCACGACCGGCGCGATAAAAATCGTCGGCACAAAAATCAAAATTGGCAAAGCGTATTTTATAAATCTCAAAGCGCGAACTTTTTCAATCAACTGTTCCCAGAAAATCGCGCCGCCCGCAAAAAGCATCGGATAGACGGGCGCGAGATAATAATCTTTCGCTTTGAGATAGATCATCAGCGCGAGCAAAACGATGTAGCAAATTCCCAAAAAGCGAAACCGTTTGCCGATTTTATCGGCGAGGAAAAAATAAATTCCGGCAATCCAAATGGGAAAACTCATCGGATTTAAACCCATAATCTGCGAAACGAAAAAACCGAACGGTGACATTACGACATTTTTACCGGATTTTTGGACGTTTTGCAGAAGTTCGAGCGTGGCGAAATTATTCTGAAACTGCCAAATAATATTCGGCAGGAAAATCAAAAACGCGATTAATCCGCCAAACCAGAAGTATTTATTCAGAAGAACTTTTCTCTTGTCGGTCAAAAGCAAACCGACGACAAGCGCAAAACCAAAAAAGAGCATCGAGTGTTTATTCATCAAACCAAGTCCGGCGAACAAACCGAAGAAAAGCCAGCTTATTGAGTGCTGAGTGCTGGATGCTGAGTGCTGAGTGCCTGATTCACCATTTATGCTTTCACTTTTAATTGCGCGAATTGCAAAATAAACGCAGAGCATCCAGAAAACGGGTTCGAGCGGATTCATCGAAAATAAATCGTCGAGTGCCAAATAAATCGGCGCACACAAAACGCATAAACACGCGAGAATTGTTGCAAAGCGTTTGCCGCCGAACTCTTTGACCAAAACGGCGGTCAAGAAAACTTTGACCGCGCCCGCAAGTGCCGGAATTAGTCGAATCGCAAACAGCGAATCGCCCAACAAAACGCGGCTCGTTTTCGCCATCAGCGCGACTAACGGCGCGTGGTCGGGATAACCGAATGCGAGATGTTCACCGCACGCGATAAAATAAAGCTCGTCGCGGAAGTAACCGTAATTGCTGTTAAAAATGAAATGTAGAAGCAATTTGAAAACCGCAAAATATACGCCGATGGCGAGCGGACTCAGCCATTTATTTGATGTTGTCGGATTAAACTTTTCTGCTTCATCCATAAACTCGTGAAAATTTAATAATAAACGGGAAACCTTGCTGTTTTAAATTTAAAATTAATTTTTAAGCCGAAATTGATATATCAGCGACTAAAGATGTTTGGTGTTCCCGTAACCGATTTTTGGCTATTTCAATGTATTTTTGTTCGATTTCGATGCCTACACAATTGCGTTTGAGATTTTGACAAACCAAAGCCGTCGTTCCCGAACCTAAAAAAGGATCAAGTACAAAATCATTTTCGCGCGTCGCAGAAAGCACGAGCATTTCAATCAGTTTTATCGGCTTTTGCGAAGGATGTCCGACTTTTTCTTTTGAACTTCCTTTTAAACTCGAAACGCGCAAAATATTGGTCGCGTATTTTCCTTTTTCGAGATGCTTCGCCCGCGCGTCCAAATCTTTGTAGCGTTTGTCTTTGAGATATTGTTTAATCGTGTCATCGTCGTAACAAGTTCGCACGGCATCTTTATCAAAATAAGGTTTTGCGTTTTTCGATTTGCGAAGCATCAAAATCATCTCGTAACACGGCGTAAAACTGTCATAACGCTCGTTATAACCGACGGCGCGATCCCAAATCAGCATATCGTGAAACTGCAAAATTCCGGTTGCCATCGAACAAACGTGCAGCCAGAGATGTTCGCGTTTTCCAAGTTGACCGAAAATGAAAAAAAGTCCGTCGTCCTTTAAAACCCGCGCCGATTTTGCAATCCAGTCTTCCGTCCATTCCAAATAATCTTCTTCCGTTTTCCATTGATTATCCCAATCTTCACCGAGCAAAACCTGAAAATACGGCGGATCGGCGACAATCGCCTGAAAAGTATTTTCTTCAAATTCATCAAGTTTCTCCCGACAATCGCCTTGATAAATTTTCGATTGATTGTCTGTAGAATCGTTCATAACTTAATTTCCGGCTTAATTTAATTCGCGCAAAACGGTTCGCGCCGGTGCGCCGTCGCCTGTTCCCGATGCGATTTTCAGCGGCAGACAAATTAATTCGTAATCTCCGGCGGAAACTTCGCGCAAGTCTAAACCTTCAATGATAATCACTTGATTTTTGAGAAGTGTAATGTGCGTTTGAAAGTCTTCCGAACCGAATTTTTCCACCGAAAGATAGTCAATGCCGACGAGTTTCGCGCCGAAATCAACTAATTTTTGCGCCGCGTCAGGTGCAATATATGTAAAATCTTTGCGAAAACCCTGCGCTAAATCGTTCCAAAATTCGGAATTGCGCGTTTTGAATAAAACTCGCTCGACATTTTCAAGATCGGCATTTTCGACGTGCGAAACTTCAATCGAAAGTGCGTCTTGCGGCAGTTCAACGACACGAACTTTGCCGATTAAAACGTCGAGCGAAAGTTCGTCAACTTTGCGTGTGCCTTCGATAAAATGATTCGGCGCGTCAACGTGCGTCGCCGTGTGCGCTCCGAAACACAAATTTGAAACATTTGCCGGCGCACCGTCCGAAATTGCGTATGCGGTTGTGATTTGTACTTTCGGATCGCCTTCATAAACCGGAGTTTTTTCACTGATCGGAACGCTGACATCATAAATTTTCATAATTACAAATGATAGCGTTTCGCCGTCGAAAAACAACTTATCAGCGAAAATTTTTATAATTTGCGAGCCGGCATATTTTTTCCGATGGCGAAAACTTTAATCAATGCCAAACCTGCGATAAATCCGCCGATGTGCGCGGCATACGCCACGCCGCCCGTTCCGGCAGTTGTAAAATAACCCTGCAAAATCTGATAACCAATCCAAAGACCGAGCGCGACATACGCCGGAACAGTCGTATAAACATTAAATAATAATGCGCGAACCTTTCTTGTAGGGAATAAAAGAATGTAGCCGCCGAGAACGCCCGAAATCGCGCCGGACGCTCCCAACATCGGAATTATCGAATCGGGACTGAGAAAAATTTGCGCGAACGCGGCGGCGAATCCGCAAACGAGATAAAAAATTGCGTAGCGAACGTGACCGATGAGATTTTCGATATTGTCGCCGAAAATCCACAGAAACAGCATATTACCGAAAATATGCGAAAATCCGCCGTGCATAAACATCGAACTCAAAATATTAAAATACACGCCGAGCGGCGCGGCGTAATTCGGAATTTCCGCCGTTTGCCCGTTGAGATTGTCGTGAATAATCTGCATTCCGGTCAAATCAACGCCGGTTGTAATCTCACGCGGCACAAGCGAAAATGCGTAAGTAAAATGCTCGTTGCCGCCGAGTCCTTGCAGAAATACGAAAACCAGAATGTTAATCGCAATAAACACATAATTAACATACGGCGTAATGATGCGGTCGCTGTTGTCGTCGCTGATTGGAAACATTATTTGATCTCCTTTGTTTTAGAACAAAATTTCGTCAACTTCCAATTTCAATTCGGGCAGAACTTCCGATTTGACTTGCTCACCGCGCTTGAAAATTTTAGTTAGCTGATAAATGCCGACGCTTGGCTTTTGGTGAACTTCGACAATTTCACTTACCAAATTGACAATCCAAACTTCGGCAACTTCGGCTTCGGCATAAAGCGGAAGTTTGACATCGCGGTCATATTTCAAAGTTGCGTCTGAAACTTCAATCAATAATATAATATCTTTTGGAACAGGTTTGTGTTCAAAATAAAAATCTTCGCGTCTTTGAAGAACTGATAAATCAGGCTCCGGCTCATTGTAATCGCCGAATCTGACAGGCTGTTGATTTCGCAAACTCACCGATTTTCCCAGACGGTCGCGTAAAATTTCATTTAATTTTTCTACAACGGCAGAATGCTTATTTCCAATCGGCGTTTTTTGTATTAATTCTCCTTCGATGATTTCGGCTTTTTCATAGTCTTTCAGCATTCCGAGTTCAATCATCTTGTAATATTCGTCAACACTGAATCGAAGCCGTCGCGGCTGCGGCTGTGATTGATAATTCATCATAAATTTTACCTCGAAACAATTTTAACTGATTTTTGCGAAACAAAAAATATTTTTCTCGTTAAGCGGAAACGAGCGCGTCGTGTCCGGTAACTTCTTCGAGTTCAGCTTCTTCGCGTTCCCATTCTTCGTTGCGAAACGCGCCTTCCCACTTGGCGACGACGACGGTTGCCAGACAGTTGCCGACAACATTTATCGCCGTTCGCGCCATATCCATCAATTCGTCAACGCCGAGAATCAAAATTACACCTTCAACCGGCAAATTAAACGAGGCGAGCGTTCCGAGCAGAATCACGAGCGATGCCCGCGGCACGCCGGCAACACCTTTTGAAGTCAGCATCAAAGTCAGAAGCATCACGATTTGCTGCGTCCACGAAAGTTCGATGCCGGCGGCTTGCGCGACAAAAATCGAAGCCAGCGCGAGATAAAGCGTCGTGCCGTCGAGATTAAACGAATATCCGGTCGGCAGAACGAAGCCGACAATGCGGCGCGGAACGCCGAGAAAAACCATATTTTCCATCGCTTTCGGCAGCGCGGATTCGCTCGAAGTCGTCGCAAACGCGATGGTTGCCGGAGTTTTGACGGCATTGATAAAATCACGCAGCGGAACTTTGAAAATCAGCGCAATCGGCAGCAGAACGAGCAGCGCGAAAGCGATCAGCGCACCGTAAAGTGTGCCGACAAGCATTCCGAGATTTTTCAAAACGCCCAAACCGCTGTGTCCGACTGTGTAAGCCATCGCCGCGCCGACTCCGACAGGCGCGAATTTCATTATAAATTCCGTGAATTTAAACATAATATCGGCTAAGGACTCGCACCATAAGACGACGGCGTTTGCCTTTTTACCGATTGCCGTTACCGCCAGCGCGAACAGCACCGAAAACACGACGATTTGCAAAACGTCGCCTTCCGCCATCGCTTTGATAATCGAAGTTGGCGAAAGATGCGCGATAATATCGCCGAAACTCTGCGGTTTGGGCGGCGGTTCGGGCGCGGTCAAACCTCTGGCGGCAACATCGGCGGCTTCGGCAGCTTTGTTGGCGGCGATTGCGCTTTGCGCTTCGGCTTCGGCGAGTAGATTCGGATTCGTCGCCGCCTGCGACCGCAATTCTTCGGCGAGTTTTGCCGCGTCGCCTGATTCCTTCGCTAAACCTTTCGCGCGGTCGGCAAGCACGGCTTTGTCTTCGGTTTTCACCACGCCAGCCAGCGAAACTCCGTCGCCCGGACGAGTGATATTAACGGCGGCAAGCCCGATAAATAAAGCGAGCGTCGTTACAATCTCGAAATAAACGAGTGCTTTAATGCCGATGCGTCCGACTTGTTTGATGTCGCCCGTGCCGGAAATGCCGATGACCAATGTGGCAAAAATCAACGGCGCGATGATTGATTTGATCAAATTCAAAAACAGCGTCGAAAGCGGACGCGCCGCAATTCCCCATTCGGGCAAAAGCCAGCCGAGAAAAATTCCCAGCACCAAGCCGATCATTATTTTCCAAGTCAGCGATATTTTCGGTAGTTTCATAAATTTTAGAATTTTGCTTTGGATTTTTTATCAGTTAATGTAATTTTGAACTATATTAAACTTCAAATTTCGCTATTCACAAAGTTTGGATATTATTTTTAAGCGCGCACCGCGAATAATTCAAAGAAACCGACGCGAATAAACAACAAATTTTCTTTGCGTCTTTTCCGTTCGGCGCGATATTCTTTTTACGATGAGTAGATTAAAAAACTTTTTCGCCGACTGCACAAAAAGCGTTGATTCGATTCTCGAAGAACTCGTGCCGTCACCGCAAATCGAGCCGAAAAGACTGCACGAAGCGATGTGCTGGAGTTTGTTCGCGGGCGGTAAACGCTTTCGTCCCGCGCTGGTTTTGGCAGTCGGCGAAGTGTTCGGCGCGACGGAAAGAGATTTACTGAGAACGGCGGCGGCAATCGAAATGATTCACACATATTCGCTGATTCACGACGATTTGCCGGCGATGGACGACGATAATCTGCGGCGCGGGCGTTTAACTTGTCACAAAAAATTTGACGAAGCGACGGCGATTCTGGCAGGCGACGCTTTGCAAAATCTGGCGTTCAAAACCATCGCCGAAGACGGAAATTTGAGCGCGGAACTTCGCGTGAAATTAATGATCGAAATTTCCGGTTCAGCCGCGCAAATGGTTGACGGACAGCAATTAGATTTGGAAGCCGAAGGCGTGGAAATAACCGTTGAGGAACTTGAAAACATTCACCGCAACAAAACCGGCGCGATGATTTGCGCCTCATCACGTTCCGGCGCGATCATCGCCGGAGCAGATGAAATACAGTTAGAGGCAATCACAAAATATGCTGCAAATCTCGGTTTGCTGTTTCAAATTACCGACGATTTATTAGACGTTACGCAAACATCGGAAATACTCGGCAAGACGGCGGGCAAAGACGAAAAAACGAAAAAGGCGACTTACGTTTCGCTCTACGGTTTGGAAAAAGCGGCGAAACTCGCCGAAAATATCCACGCGGAATCTTGTCGAAATTTAGAAACAATTAATAAAAATACCGATTTACTCTGTGAAATCGCCGGGTTTATTTTGCACCGGAAGAAATGAATTCAAAAACTTTTGCCATTTTATTTCCGTTGTTTTAAGGTCAATAATTCGGACAGTTTTTAAGTCATGAATTCCTGTAAGTTGTTGAAAAATAATAGAGGTTATTTAAATCAAATTTAGGTTTTGAGCTAAGTTTGATTTAAATAACTTTTGAAAAATTGAAAGTCCATAATCAATGACTTTCAACTATCAAAAAACTGTCCGAAGTATTGAACCGACAAAGCGGGAAAAAATAAAAATCCGCTTAAAATAATTTTTTTCTTGTTTCTAAGGCGAAGCGATAAAATCAACGTCGGTTAGTTCATCGGTGATGCTTAAAACTCGCGTCGGATTATCAAAAACATACCGTTTTGTCGTAACACTCAAAATGTATGTTTCGCCGGCTTGAACATCGGCAAAACGATAAAAACCGAAGGCACTTGTCCTTGCCGAACGGGTTTCGCCGTTTTGGTTTATCAATGTGACGATTGCATTCCGAATACCTCGTCCTTTCGAGGTCAAAACCCGTCCGCCGATTGAAACATTTGCCGCCGTCGGTCCAGCCGGAGCAACCAGAAACAGATACGCATTGATGCCGCCGATCACCGAACTCGATTCCGGCGCGAGCATATCGAATCCGCTGTTGCCGAATTTTTCTTTCTGCGGGCGACTCGGGTTAATCGAAGTCGCGTCCGAACCGTCAGTTGCGAAGAAATAAATAATGTGCAAGCCGGGTTGCAACGCAGGCGGCGTAGCGTTTGCCGTCAGAGTCGTCGCGGTGCGGCTTTGTTCGACGGCTTTGGTAAATGTGCCGATCACCGTGTCAATCTGAAAATAGA
>JBDTSO010000067.1:0-10667 GCA_039931085.1 Acidobacteriota bacterium
CCGCGACGGCAATATATTTGTAGCCCATAACGCCAGTTATAGAAACAATTGAACGAATTATTTCAAGCGGCTCAAATAACCGCGATATACAATTTATGTCGCCATTTTCAATGGCTTGGCGTTATTTAACGATTATTCCCACGATTGGCATCGTGTGCTACAAGTACAACGTTGGTTTCACCGACTAAAAACGAATTTTTTAGATCGAACTCACGTTATTTTAGAGAATTTTAGATTGGATGTAAAAGTAAATACTTGGCGAGAGTCAAAATTTGTATTATTTTCCAAGATAGCTGTCAAAATTGAATTGAATAAATCTAAATCCGCTATTATTGTAATGAAGTTGTTTTGTGTGCAATAATTTCTTATTTCCGCGCCCGTAGCTCAGTGGATAGAGTACCTGCCTCCGAAGTAGGGGGACGCAAGTTCAAGTCTTGCCGGGCGCATTCATTTTTCAATTCTTCAATGTGTTTTTCCCAAGTATAATCTGAAGCCCAGCGGATGTTTTTAGATTGTCCGTTTTTAGACGGTTCAAGACGAAGCCAGCCTTGCACAAGATGGTTTTCGGCGGGAACGCCGTAAAGTGAATCGTTAGCAGGACAATAAACAACTATGAAATCAACTTCACCATTTTTATATGGTATTCGCACTTCGCTTTTGGGTTGTCTGCGAACAGATTTATATGTAACGACACCTTTTCTGATCCAAGCAGTTTTGACTTGAATTTTTGAATATTTTTGAGCCGTTATCAACTAATAAGTCATAAATCACGCCCGAACCGAAAGGAATACTAACGGTAAATCCCGCGCTCAGATAAGCACTCAACACGATGGCTTCACTTTTATTGCCAGTTTCATATTTTAACATTTATGTCTTATTGTCGCGGCTGAATTGTTATTTGTTTGATTTTTACATCGTCGAGCGGACGTTCCGGCATTCTCGAATCGGAAACGCTTTTGCCGGTCGGCACGCCGGAGATTGTTCGTACGTTATTCATTCCTTCGATAACTTTGCCGAAAACTGTATAGCGATTGTTAAAACCGGGTTCGGGTTTGAGCATAATGAAAAACTGTGAATTTGCCGAATTGTTGTCTGCTCCGCGTGCCGCACCGACGATTCCGGTTTCAAAAGGAATATCGGAAAATTCAGCCGGAACATTCGGTTTGTCCGAGCCGCCCGCGCCGTCATTTGTCGGGTCGTTATCCTTTGAATTCGGATCGCCGCCCTGAATGACCGATTGGTTAATGCGGTGAAAAGTCGTGCCGTTGTAAAAGCCTTCTTTGGCGAGTTCTTTAAAACGGGCGACCATCAGCGGCGCGATGTTTGAGTAAAGTTCGATTTTTATCGTGCCGAAAGCGGGTTGTTCCATTTCGATAACGGCGATTTCGTTGTCGGCAACGGGCGTAACTCCTTTTTTAATTTCGGCGACGTTTGTGTTTGAATTTTTCGTATTATTATTCGCGCTATTGCACGACAAAAAGCTAAAAAGCGAAATAAAAACGAATAAAATTGAAAGTTTTCTAAACATAATATTTAATAATTTCCTAAAAAAGTTTTGCGCTGTCAATCAAAATCGTAATCGGACCATCATTGACAAGTTCGACATCCATCATTGCCTGAAAGCGTCCGGTTGCGACTTTTTTTATTTGTTTTTTAGATTCTGAAACAAAAAATCCGTAAAGCGCATCGGCTTTTTCCGGTTTCGCCGCTTCGATAAAAGAAGGACGGCGACCTTTTCGTGTATCGCCGTACAAAGTAAACTGCGAAACAACGAGAAGTTCCCCTTCGATGTCGAGCAGAGACAGATTCATTTTGCCATCGGCATCTTCAAAAATTCGCAGATTAAGCGTTTTTTCCAAAAGATAAATCGCTTCTTTTTCCGTATCTTCGCCGGAAATGCCGAGCAAAACCAAAATTCCTTTTCCGATTTCACCGACAATTTCGCTATCAACAGAAACTTTGGCGCGGGAAACTCTTTGAATTACGCTTCGCATAAAAATAGCAAATGAAAAACGGAAAATGATTTAATTATCCATTTTCCGTTTTTTTTTACTAATCCTCAATCGTAACTTTTTCCATCACAACCGACACAAGCGGCTTATCATTAGCGTTAGTTTTGACCTCGGCGATTTCATCTACAACATCTTGTCCTTCAATGACTTGACCGAATTTTGTGTAACTCGGCGGCAGCGGATAATCGTTGTGCATTATAAAAAACTGCGAGCCGTTGGTATTCGGTCCCGAATTCGCCATCGCCACTGTTCCTTTGTTATAAGGACCTTGGTAAAGCGTCGAAGATTTATCAATTTCGTCGTCAAATTTTCCGCCCCAAGCCGATTCGCCGCCGTAACCTTCGCCGAGCGGATCGCCGCCCTGCACCATAAAATTTTTGATAACGCGGTGAAAAATCACGCCGTCGTAATAACCCTTTTCCGCCAAAAGCCGAAAATTTTCCGTCGTCTTCGGCGCGTCTTCTTCCAAAAGTTCAATTTTAATTGTTCCCTTGTTCGTCCCAATAATTGCTGTTCTGTTTGCCATTAAATTCTCCTTGTAAATTTATAAAATGAAAGATTATCACATCGTTTTGAAATCAATAAATCAGACTAAATTGTTATTTTATTTTGACTACGGGTTGGTCGGGATGCGCGGGATTTGGAATAAGTTTTTTATTATTGCAGTCAACCTGCATATCCAAAACTCCCAAAATTGTTTGCCCGATAATTACTTCATCGCCCAAAACCATTGCGCTTTCAGTTGTTTCGCGTCCAATTATGTCAAAAACTATCGGTTCGGTTAAATCAACGGCATCTTTTCTGCCATCGGCGTATTCGGCAACTCTTGTTCCGATTGACAGAACACCGAGTTGTTTCATCACATTTCGCGGAACAACCGAAGAAACCGCGCCTGTATCAATCAAAGCCTCAGCTTCATAATGGCGAATTTCCTCCTTTGTGATTTGTCCGCGACGCTCTAATGCCGCGTCAAACGCATTCGTTAATTTTACTTTTGTTCTGACTTCCCCCATTTTTTAAACCTCCAAAATAAACTCTTCTATCGCTAATGCTACACCGCTTTCGTCGTTTGATAAAGTTTGATGATATTTCGGGTTTTCAAGCAGTTCGGGCGAAGCGTTGCCCATCACAACTGGCGTTCCGGCGTATTCGAGCATTTCCAGATCGTTAAAATTGTCGCCGATGGTCATTACATTTTCGGCTGAAAAACCATTCAAAAGCGCGAGTTTTTCCACGCCGATTCCTTTTGAAGCATCGAAAGGCAAAATATCAATCAACGTAAAATCGAGACGCGGATAAACGGTTGTTAAAATCGTCGCCGAATCTTTTAATTCGTTCTGTAATACTTTTTCCAAATCCGCCATCGGCGCACAGGTTCCCGAAAATGAAACGTGAACGGTTTCGGTTTCGTCCACAATATCATCCAAACTCTCGACGTGATGAACGGATTCATCGGCATCTTTACCGTGCAGAGTTTTTGCCCACGCGATGTATTTTTTCAGCGGCACGTTTTCATCTGAAACGCGGTCGTAAAGTAAAATGCCTTTGCCGTGCGGATCGCAGCTTAACAGCGCATCGCCGCCGAATTCGCGTCCGACGCGCAAAATATCGCGCACAATGCGCGGCGTGACAATCGAAACGGCGACAGTTTCAAGCGTTTGCGCGTATTTAAGCAATGCGCCGTTATGACAAATTACCGGCGCGTTAAGTTCAAGTTTCAAAGCCACCGGCAGCGCGTCGCGGAAACGTCTGCCTGTCGCAATCGTGACCAGAACGCCGATTTCTTCGGCTTTTTTTATCGCTTCGATATTCTTTTCGGGAATGTCGCCGCGCGAATCAAGCAGCGTTCCGTCGAGGTCTAATGCGAGAAGTTTTATCATTTACGTTAGTTCCGGTTTCCTTTGCAAAATTTTTATAAGCATACGCAAAAGGATTGAGATTTGCCAAAAGCAAGAGATTAAAATGCGGCTAATTGACGGTGCTACCGGGCTGTCAGCGACCAACTTAAATTTTCGCCGGACTTTAAAGAATGAGTTTCGCTCGACGGATTTTTGGTGCTGAATATTTGGTCATTTTCATCGAGCCGGATGAATTTGACGATGCGGGCGTTACGGCAGACGGAATCGTTGGAAGCGTTTGATGTCGGCTGGCAGATTAAACTCAGTGATTTGAGCGATGAATTTGGCGAGGGAAGTCGGACAGCGATGCGTTTGTAGCCGCTGCGGTCAACTCGCAGACGCGCGTCGCCTAAATCGGAACGGCTTGTTTTGCCGTCCGTCATTTGAACTTCGACGGCGACGGTGGCGGAATCGTTTTCCGAATAAACTTCGACATACAGGTAATTTTGTAAATTATCAATCGTATTCGCGCCCAAATTTTTCGAGTTTATGCGATTTTCGCGGATCGCTTCTTCCGCCATAATTTGATAAGTCCAGGGAAATGCGTCCATCACGTTTTCGCGCGAGCCGTTCGATAAATCGGTTTGCACGAGCAGGGGCGAAACGCGCAGCGGCGAACAGCCCGCGTCGGCGAAATTATTATTGACGGTCGCATCGAAAATCAGCGGATGCGAGCCGAATCTTTTGCCCTGAAAATTTCTCGTTTCGTGATTCGCGCCCTGATAAATCTGCGACAAAATCCCGCCCGTTTCGCTGACGCGCATTTCGTAAATCCATTCGATGTCGGTCATTCGTCCCCACCGCGCCATCAGCGCGGCGGATTGCGTGCCGCCATCTTCGTTGGTGAAAATCGTCGTGTAGCGAATTTTTTTGATGTTTTCCGGTTCGTCGAAAATTTCGTAGTAAGTCAACAGCGGAATGTCGGAGAATTTGTCAATTGTGTTCGGGCGCAGGTAAATTAACGGCGCGTTGAGCGTCGCAAGATACGCCGGAATTGAACGGTCGGGTGGTTTTGTAATGGTTAAATCTTCAAAAGAAGTAGAAAACGCTGATTGAATTTTGACGTTTTCCACATTCGGCGCAGAACGCGCTTTGTTTAAAACAATTGTAATTTGATGCTCGTCGCTGGAATTATATTTTCCGAGCAGCATTTGATATTCAAATGACTTTTCGCCCGCGAAAAGAATCGCGTCCTGATTATATTTGCCGTCAACAAAAACGGTCAAAACGGCGGCTTCCGCGTCTTTTTTTTCCCACGACGCGTCTTTGACGCTCGCTTTGATAAATAAACCGATTTCCGCAAATTCGTTTGCAGTTCCGGCGCGGCTTTTCTTAATTTTTAGTTCCTTTAGAACTTTTCCGCTCGTTTCAATCGTCGGCTCATAATCGCAGACGGCAAAAACGCTCAACGAAAACAAAGTTATCAAAAAAATCATTAAACCCGAATTTTTCATTTGATTCAAAATTTACCCTTCTATGTAAGGCAGACTGTAATGCGTCGCCCAATCAACCAGATCGAGATTAAGAATGCGGTGCGTCGCGCGTTTGGTGTCAACTTCGATGATCATATACGCGTCTTCGTCATAGCGCGTCGCGCCCATCACATAATGCTGCGCACCGAACGTGCGGGCGAAATCGAACCAGCGATGCCAGTGACCGGAAACGACGAGTTGAATCGTGTCTTTGTATTTTTTCAAAATCGGCAGCATTCCGTAATCTCTGACCTCGACATCTTTGACGCTGTAAAGCGGATAATGGATGAAAACAAACGTCGGTTTGTGCTGTTTCAGTTCGCTTTCAAACCAGTTGAGTTGCATTTCGCCGAGCGAACCCGTGCTTTTATTGTAATCCTTACTTTCTGGATTCCACGTTTCGCCGATGAAATTGTTCAGATGGACGAATTTATAACCGCGATGTTCGATTGAATAATACGGTTCGAGCCCGAGTTTTTCTTTGAAAAGACGGTGCGACATTTCGCGCGAAACTTTCGGCACGTCGTAATCGTGATTGCCGAAACCGACGTGAACGGGCATTTTAAATCCGTCGGTCAAAGACTTCGCGTTGTCAATGCGCGTCTTATTTTTGAAATAAAAATCGTAATCGGGCGACGGATAATTGTGGAAATAATCGCCGACGAGAAAGACTTTTTCCATCGGCGGATTCAAACTGTTAATCAAAGTTCGCGCCGCTTGCAAGCGGTCGGTGGTTTTGAAAATTGATTCCGTATCAAGGGCGTTGCCTTCGGGACCTTTGTAGAAATCGTCAATAATATGCGTATCGGCGATAATGGCAAAGCGGAAAAATTGTTTGTCCGGCTTCGGCTGAATGACGGATTGATCGTCCGCCGCCTTGACCGAGTGCGGCAGATTAAGCCAGGCAAGCGCGCCGAGTCCGATGCCCGCATTTCGCAAAAAGCGGCGGCGCGGCATAAAAATGCGATTCGCTTCATCGTTGATATTTTCTTCGTTGTTTATATTTTCTTCTTTTTTCATTTCGATTATTTTATAGAAATTTAAAACCACAAATTTTTTAGATAAATTTTGTTGTCTTTTGAAAAACCTCTTTTGCCCACGAAACACAAGAATTAAACGAAAAAGATTTTTTAAAATGAATTTCATTTTTTTTCGTGGGTTTCGTGGGTGGAAATTTATTTTCAAAGTTAAAAATAAATTTTCGCGGCAAATTGAATTTCACGCGCCGGATACGCGCTCGTAATTGTTCCGAAAGCGGAACTTGATACGTTGCCGTTCGGTGTGCCGAAATTCGTGCGGTTAAAGACGTTAAAGGCTTCGACGCGAAGTTCGAGCCTTGTGCTTTCGCCGTAAAGTCTGAATTGTTTGTGTAGACCGATGTCGGCTTGCCAGAAATTCGGACCGCGAACGGCGTTGCGCGGCGCGTCGCCGAACGGATTTGTCGGATCGGTCGGAATCGCCACCGCCGTCCGGTCGAAATAAGCGTTCGGTGTCGGATTGTCGAAAACGACCTGACCGATGATATTCGGGCGATAACTCAAATCGCCGCCGACGGAAAACTGCGAAGTCGGCGAATAAGTTAAATTAACCGGACGACCGCTCGTGATACGATTGATCGCCGTGAAGCGATAACCGCCGAAAATCGCGTCGAGAACGCGGTTCATACCGCCGCCGAAACGACGACCGCGACCGAACGGCAGATCGTAAACGACGCTCGTCGTGTTGTTGACGGGAACGTCGTAACTCGAAACGCCGTATTCCGCGCCGAGATTGCGGTAATTGGCGCGTGAATTATCGCCGTTTGACGCTTCGAGATGTCCCGGCGCATTGTCCTGCGCTTTTGATAAAGTCAATGAATTCAACAGATACAAGCCCTGCGTAAAGCGTCTTTCAACCTTTAACTGGAACGAATCGTATTGCGCTTCGCCCTGCGCGAGCGAACCTTGAATAAATGAAAAACCGGAAATCGGGCGACGTTGCTGAAGCGGCGTATTTTCGCCGACACCGTTCGGACGCGCCTGATTGATGTCGGCGAGAATAATCAACTTGCTGGTGCGATTGCCGACGTAGCCGAAATCTACGAGCAGATTTTTCAAAATTTCATACTGAATAGTCAGATGAAAACTCTGAACATACGCCGTCGGATTATCGAACGGCGTGTAATTGACGCGCGAACGAAGCGCGTTAAACGAAGTCGGCGCGAGCAGTCCGGTCGGATAACCGGCTTGCGTCGGGCGAAAACAATTCGTGAAATTACTGCCGACGCAAAGCGGCTGCGAAGCGATCTGGTCAATCGTCACGTTGAACACCTGCGGCGGATTCAGCGACAGAATATTTTCGCCGCCGAGCCGATTGAAATGAATATAACTGATGCCGTAACCGCCGCGCAGAACCGTTCGCGGCGCGGCTTTCCACGCGAAACCGAGACGCGGCGCGAAATTATTTTTGTCAGGCTTGACCAACGCGCGGTCGGCGAGCGAACCGCTTGACGCGACGATCACCGTGTTCGTCTGCGGATCGAAATTTGAAAGCCGATTTTCGGCTTCATACTGCGGCGTGGCGAATTCGTAGCGCAAACCGAGATTCAGCGTCAGATTTGGATTGACGTTGAAATCGTCTTGCACGTAGCCGAAGTGCATCCGCTGGCGATACTTGGCGACAAAGGTGTCGGTCAATTGGTACGAACTACGCGCGCCGAACAGAAAGTCGGCGACGTTGTAAACGCTATTGCTCGCCGCGCCTGTCGGACGGCTAAACTGTCCGCTGTATGTATCCTGCCCGTATTTCGGGTGCGAATCGGAAATATCCGTGTTGATACGCTGATATTCGTAGCCGACTTTGAAGCTGTGACGACCGGCGATGAATGTGTAATTGACGCGCGGATCAATGACGGTCGGATTTTGAAACTGCGGATTGCTCGATTGCCGTCCGAGCTGCGTGAAGCCGCTGATTGACTGCGAATTCAAACCGCCGGCGATGCTCGGATCGGTCGGCAAACCGGAAATGCCGTAATTGGTCAGCAGATTTCCCGCGCCGAGATTATACGGTCTTTTGCCGGCTTTCGTGCGCGATACGCCGAGCCGAAATTCCAGCACTGAAGTCGGTGTCAGCGTGAAAGTTGCGCCGCCCGCGATTTGTTCGTTGATGACGAAAACATTGGAATTGCTGTTGCCGCCGCTCGCGCCTTCAATCGTCGGAGCTTCAAAATTATAAACTTTGCGCGAACTGCCGCGCGCGAAAGCAGTTAATTTATTGTTGACGGTGTAATCCAATTTGACATCGCCTTTGTCGTTGAAAAACTGGCTGCGCGGCAGAACCGAATAATTATTCGCCGCTCCCGGCAGATTCGGCAAAGGCAGATCGCCGAAAACTTTCGCGGCAAACCCCGTAATGTCGCTTTGCGGCACGATGCCGTTGGCGTAAACCGTTCCGGTCAAAGGATTGCGAATCGGAATCGGCGTACCGTTGGCGTTGCGGAAAATTCCCTGACGCTGTTCGAGCGTCGGCAGCGTGGCGAACGAAACCTGTTTGGCGATGCGGCGATAACCTTCGTAATCCATAAAGAAAAATAAACGGTTTTTGATGATCGGACCGCCAAACGCGAAACCGTATTGATTCTGAATCAGCACGGGTTTTTGATTATTGACGGGTTTGAAAAATCCGGTCGCGTTAAACTCCGTGTTGCGAACGTAATCCCACACCGAACCGTGAAAACCGTTCGTTCCCGAACGAATCGCCGCGTTAATCACCGCGCCGCCCGCGCGTCCGAATTCCGCGCTGTAATTATTCGTCTGCACCTTGAATTCTTCGATGGCATCGGGCGAAGGCTGTTCGACCTGATTGGAAAATCCCTGATTGCTCGTGCCGTAAGAATTGTTGTCCACGCCGTCGAGAATAAAATTATTCAGCGAACTCCGCAGCCCGTTGACGTTAAAAGAAGCGTCGCGCGCGCCGGACTGTCCCGGAACATTGATCTGCGACTGATTAACGCCCGGACTCAAAAGCGTTAAATCGGCGTAAGCGCGACCGTTCAGCGGCAGATTGATAATCTGCGCCCGTTTGATAACCTGTCCGCGTTCGCTCGTGTCGGTTTCCAGCAATTCCGGCGTGTCGTTGACCGTCACCGTCGCCGAAACCGCTCCGGCTTGCAGCGTTACGTCAACGCGCTGGCGGGCGTTGACTTCGGCTGAAATGTCTTCGACGATGACTTTTGAAAAACCTGCCGCTTCCGCAACGACTTGATAAGTTCCGATTTTGACGTTCAAAAATTGATAATTTCCTTCACTGTCGGTCGTGGTGGTCGCGGTAATTCCCGTTCCCGTATTTTTCAGCGTCACGCTCGCGTTCGGCACGACCGCGCCCGCCGCATCGCGCACCGTGCCGAGCATAGTCGCGCTATCGAACTGCGCGTTCACTATTGATGTTAAAAGCGCGATGCAAAGTATTGCCGCCGCGCCGATAAATTTGATGTTTAATTTAATTATTTGATACATTTTATCTCTCTGACTCCCGTAAAATATAGTCTTCTCCTGTTTCAAAAAGCTCCAAAGTCCTTCTGACATAGATAGTTTTTTAAAGGCTCAAATATTAAGGAGAAAAATAAGCGTAACGGAGCAAAGTTACCAAAATGTGTCAGGGATTTGACCTAAAAATTAAGTTTCAATGAAGTTTCTGTAACAGATAAAAATTAGCAGTTTGTATAATCGAATAATTTTTTTACGAACCGGAAAAATCACTGTGGTTTGGTTGATTCATCCGATCAAACAAAAGCCTCTGTCTGTTAAATGCGATGACCGGTAAAATGTTTGAGAACTGAATTAGTGAGCAAAAGGTTAAAAGTCGCGGTCTAATGAGTGTCGGCAAACTGCGACTTTCAAATTAAACTTGCTATTATGTCATAATTAGTGCATTCTTATAAAGACATTCCTTCTCTCTTTCATCAACGGTGAGTTCGTCGGCACAAATAAATTTTGCGGCGGTTTTGGATAGAATGAGATTTGGTCGAATTTTTTTGTCAGAAGCGGTTCATTTTTATTGAACCTTCAAACGCAAGCCTTCTACTGCATACCGTTACACGGAAGCACACTTTCGTAGGAAACTTCTTTGACTCCTTAATTTGATTTAAGGAGCGAGGCATTATTTTGTTTGTATAGATTATTGACGACAATTTCGGGCTTCACAATTTCGGCGAAGATTTGAGTAAACTTTTTTCATAAATCGACGCGATCAAATCAGCGGCAAGCGTTGCGGCTGAATATACTCTTGTCTTTTTACAAATCACGCCA
>JBDTSO010000068.1:0-10506 GCA_039931085.1 Acidobacteriota bacterium
CGTCGAATTTGTTGACATCGCCGGACTCGTGCGCGGCGCGTCGAAAGGCGAAGGTCTGGGCAATCAATTTTTGGCGAATATCCGCGAAACCGATGCCGTTATTCAGGTTGTGCGCTGTTTTGAAGACGAAAATATCGTTCACGTCGAAGGTTCGGTTGACCCGATTCGTGATATTGAAACGATTCAAATCGAACTCGCGCTGGCTGATTTGGCAAGCGTCGAAAAACGACGCGACAAAGCGCAGCGCGGCGCGAAATCAGGCGATAAAGTCGCCAAAGCCGAACTCGAAGTTTTGGAAAAAATTCTACCCGTTTTAGAAGAAGGTCGTCCGGCGCGTGCCGTCGAATTAACCAAAGAAGAAAAGGCAATCGCCAAAAATTTTTTTCTGTTGACAACAAAACCGACGATTTATGCGGCGAATGTTGATGAGGAAACTCTCGCAAACGTGGGCGCAAATCCGCACGTTCAGACGGTGAAAAAACACGCCACAGATGAAAATGCCGAAGTTGTGGTCATCTGCGCGAAACTCGAAGCCGAACTCGTCGCGCTTGACGAAGAAGAACGCAGTGAATATTTAAAGGATTTGGGCGTTGAATCGAGCGGTGTCGGTAGTATGATTAAATCGGCTTACAAATTGCTCGGTTTGATGTCTTTTCTCACCGCCGGAGAAAAAGAGGTTCGCGCGTGGACGATTCCCGTCGGCACGAAAGCTCCGAAAGCGGCGAGCGAAATCCATTCCGACATCGAACGCGGTTTTATCCGCGCCGAAATTGTTTCTTACGACGATTTAGTCAATTGCGGTTCGCGCAAAGCCGCGAGTGAAAAAGGTTTGGCAAGACTCGAAGGCAAAGAATATATTATGCAGGACGGCGATGTCGTGGATTTTCGCTTTAATGTTTAAGTTGCCGGAAAATTTGTATTTGTTTAATTTTTGTTTATGCGCGGAACTTTGTATCTTGTCGCCACACCAATCGGAAATCTCGCCGACATCTCGAAACGCGCCTTGGAAACTCTTGAAACGGTTGATTTAATCGCCTGTGAAGACACGCGCCACACCGGAAAATTGCTTGCTCATTACGGCATCAAAGGCAAACTCGTCAGTTATCACGAACACAACGAAAACGCGCGGGCGGAAGAATTTGCCCGTTTGCTCGAAGAAGGAAAATCAATCGCCGTCGTGTCGGACGCGGGAACGCCCGCGATTTGTGATCCGGCGTTGCGAATTGTACAAAAAGCGCACGAAATCGGCGCGACTGTTACGGCAATTCCCGGCGCAGTGGCTTTTGTCAATGCTTTGATTATTTCGGGTTTGCCGACGGATTCCATTTTTTTCGGTGGTTTTCTACCCTCAAAAAAAAATGACAGACGCAGGCGTTTGCAGGAAACAAAAGAAATTCCCGCGACGCTTATTTTTTATGAAACGCCGCACCGGATTGCGAAGAGTTTGGTTGATTGTTTAGAGATTCTAGGAAATAGAAACGCCGCGGTTGTGCGCGAAATTACCAAACTTCACGAAGAACTCGTGCGTGGAACGCTTGAAGAATTGGCAGAAAAATATTCGCAGGAAAGCGTCAAGGGCGAGATTGTTCTGGTGATTAACCGCGACGAAGTTCAAAGTTCAAAGTTCAAAGTTCAAAGTTCAAAATCTCTTGTTGAACGAGTTGCCGAATTGGAAGATGAAGGCGTTGACCGCAAAATCGCACTGAAAAAAGCGGCAAAAGAGTTCGGTTTATCGCGCTCGGAAGCATATCGAATTTTGCAGGCGGAGAAATAAATTAACAGGATTAATAGGATAAGATTTTGATCTTATACCAAAACCAATTGAGAAGGTTTGCTATGCAGGTCAGAACCGTCTGCGGTAGCGGACGGTTTAACTTAGCGATTTGAGCCGTTTATCAAAAGTTCAAAAGATAATCTTCAACCGTCCGCTACCGCAGACGGTTCTGACTTAAAACACCAATTAAAATGGTTTTGGTATTACTATCCTATTAATCCTGTTAGTAAAAATTTACTTTTCGTCGAAATTAAAGTAAGCAATCGCCGGATCGTGGTCGGAATATCGTTCGACGCGAGTATTATCGTTGCGATAAATTTCTGGAAAATCGGCGTTAAAACGCCCGTAACCGAAGCAGGCGAGATGTTTTTTCATCGCCTGATTGATTATTATGTGATCGAGAACCTGCGCGTTGCCGTCGAAACTGTATGAATAACGCTGATCTTCTTTGATCAAATCAACTAAATCAATCAAATCGGGATTAACAAAATCCTCCGAAGCAAGCAAAACCTGATCTTTCGGCGCGGGCGTTCCTTTAATCACGCCGATAATATCGCCGATGCCGTCGTTAAATTGAAAAGCGTTAAAATCGCCGAGCAGAATGATATTTTCGCTCGGATTTGCTTTTTGCCGTTCCTGCACGAATTTTGCCAGAAATTCCGCCTGCGATTCTCTTTTAAGGCGCACACGCGCACCGCCGTCTTTGGGATCGTCAATGCCGAGAAAGGATTTTAAGTGGTTGACAACTACCGTGAAAGCCACGGTTTTATTTGTTTTCGGGTCTTCAATCGTCGCTTGCAGCATCAGCGGCGGACGGTCATTTAAGTTTTCTTCATCTTTGCTGTTCGGATTTTTGAACTTTTCGTCCTTGCCGAATTGTTTAACATCAACTACTTTGACACGCGAAGTTTTGACCAGAAAACCGACATCAATGCCGCGTCCGTCGTTACCGTCAATCAAATAGGCTTCATATTTCGGATTTTCCTGTTTCGCGGCGACCGATTCGGCGTTGATTTTTTCGGCGAGTCTTTTTAACGCCGCTAAATTTTCCACTTCAATCGCGCCGATTATATCCGGCATCCGCAAATATACGCGAATCGCCGCCGAGATTTTTTTCAAACGGTTTTGAAACGCTTCGATTGTAACAATATCTTCTTTGATCGCCGGATCGTCTTCGTCGTCAAAAAAATTTTCGAGATTCATTCCGGCAATCGAAAATTGCCGTTCATTCGGTTGTTGAAGCGGCAGCGATTTTTTCAAATTCGTAATGACAATTTTACTGTCTGGATCAGGCAGAATCGTGTATTTTTGATAACCGTAGTGCATTACGCCGACCAAATTTTTGATTTCAGCCAAACTCGAAACGTCAATCGTCTGCGCTCCGAGCTGTTCGTCGCTGTCCACGCGAATTGTTTCGGGATTGCCGTCAAAAATCGACAGTTTCGGGTAATTTTTTTTCAAATCATTTTTGTCTTTGGCAAATAAGTAATCGTAAACGTCCATTCCCGGCTCACGAAAAGGTTTTGGAACTCCCTTTAAAACGCCGTAGAAAACGCCGTCTGAAATCGAAGCGGCGTTTTTGCCGTCAACTCTGCCTTTAGTCGGTGCGGTAATCGTCATTTCATCAATGCGAACACGCATTCCTTCGTATTTTTCGAGTTGGTCAATCAGATTGGATTTGAAATCTTCGAGCGTCAAAGTTATCGGTTTCGGTAAAGTATTATCTTTTGAGATTACCACAATTTCGTCGCGGTTCTTCTCCATCGAAAGTTCGGTAACCGGTAAACTCGCCGGTTCCTGTTTCGGGAGAAATTCCGTAACGTCGCCCGACACCGAAACCAAATTTCCGGTGGTTGCTTCCGCGCCCGGTTCGGTTTTTGTAAAAACAAAAATTCCTTCGGAAGTCGCCTGATTGTTGTCCGTTTTGTCGTCCGGCGTTTGAATATAAAAACCGCTGCGCGTCCGCGCCGTTACAATTCCTGTCAAACGTACCGTTTTTCCTTCGTAAGACGACACAACTTTTTCGCCCTGGACTTCATTGATTGCGCGATCTTTTTGCGCGGCTGCATTCGATGCAAATATAAAAATCAAGCAAAATGACAAAAATGCAGAAGTCTGCACGAAGTAAGGGCGAGAATGCACACTTACTTCGCACATATTTTTAGACTTTGGACTTTGGACCTCGGACTTTGGACTCATTATTGTCTGTCAATTCTACGTTTAATCAATGTCCGCGTGTTTATCGGAACATTCGTGAAAAAGTTATAGCCGGTTAACACTTCAATTGCCTTAATCGGAACTCTGAATTCGCGCCACGTCGCGTTGATATTGACCGGCGGCTGATTCGGAACGATGATTCCGATTGCCCGCGTTCCTTTGGTTACTCGCTGCAAATCATTATTGCCGTTCGGCAGAACCAGCGCGACTTTCCACGTAACTTGCGGAACGGTAACTTTTCCGCCGGCAATCGTTCCGGCAACTCCTGCGCCGCCGGAGATGATATAAATTTCGTTGCCCTGATTGGCTAATATTCGGCAATAACTTTCAAAATCTTCCCACGGACCTTGATTATTGGCGGCAAGCTGCGGCACAAAATTTGTCATCAAAAACGTCGCCGAATTGTCTTCAACCGAACGGGTTCTGTCGCCGGAAGGACACATATGTCCGCGATCATAACCCGAACCCGAATAATCTTCGCTCGTAACGTGATACCAATCGGTTGGAAGCTGCGGATCGGGGCGAAAATCATTTTGACGCTGCACACTGCCGAGCCACGTTGCATCAAGCCGCCACGCCACCCAATTCGGTTCGCCTTTGCTTCGATTGTACGAAAGCGAATACTGCGGTTTTTCCATCAAATAATTATTTTCGTTAGCCGTGTCAGGTGTCGCGTTGCTCGGATTTCCCAAAAGCAAAGGCTCTTCGCCCGGATACGGCGCACTGACGGTCAAACTGAATGTAATATTTACTACGCGCGACTGTGCATCTGAAGCGGTTGCCGTAAAATTATAAATTCCGCCGACTGTTCCTGCCGGAATTGTCGCTAGAAAAGAATAAATGTTGTCGTTTGCCGTTACGTCGCCGTGTGTTCCGTCGTCATAAAACTGTTGATTTGCCGCGCCGCCGATTTCTGTTAGATCACCGATAACCGTAATATTCGTGCTGGGCGGCGTAGTCGCCGGGATTACGGAAACGGTTAAAAGCGTTGTTCCGTTGGGCGACACGACATTCGGATTTGCCGAACCTCCGGCTTGCAGAATCGCGCCGAGATTGCAGGTATTTATCGGACTGCTCGAATTATGCGGAGCAGGCGCGCCAAGCGTAAAATCCTGTGCGTTATTGTCAGTGTCAAGACAGCCGTTGCCGTTGCGAAATGCGGCAATCACCGGATTGATATTCGGAGTTCTCGCGCCTTCAAAACAAGATGCCGAATCGCCGTAACCGACCAAATCAACTAGGCTCGGATCATTCGGACAAGCCGGCGAAGATGGAAGTCTATTGCTGATGTTTACTAACGCGAGTTTTCCTGAAGTTGAAGAAAGATTCGGAATAAAACCTTCGGGCTGCAAAACCGGCGCGACAAAATCAGGCATCGGCAAATCTGCGCCGACGCTGCCGCTCGCAGCAAATTGAATCAAGTAGTATTGTCCGGGCTGCAAATTAAAATTTGGTAAAACAGCCGGAAGCCAATTCGTTCCGCCGCTCGAAGCATACTGCACCGACCAATCCATCAAATTAACGGGCGCGGTGCCGCGATTAAAAAGTTCGACGTAATCATATTTATACGGCGCATTGGTTAAACCGCCGCCGCCGAAAAACTGGCTGATAACGATGTTCGGAGAAACCGCGACGGTTTCCGTTGATTGAATAATTTCGGTTTGTGCTTTCGACTGAAAACTGAATCCTAAACCGGCGGCAAGCAAAACAAAACTCACCAATATCAAATAAAAACGCTTCATTATTTTTATAAATCCTTTTGTAAATTAAAAAAATGGGAAAGGGAAATGTCGTCTTACTAAATTTTTATCATATCTTTTCAACAATAAATAATCGAAAACAACTATTAACAAAAAATTAAGGCACAAAAATCGAAGGAACTGCGATGTCGCCGTTTATGCCAAACTGACGAAAAGCAAATTTTCCGTCAGAACTTTTCAGATAATACCAATAACCCGTGCTTTGACGAAAAACGGCGATGTCGCGTTTGCCGTCGCCGTCAAAATCGGCTTGCAAAGGTATATCAACATTTGCGCCAAACTGCACGGCGGAAAATCCCTGAGTAGATTTCAGCAGATACCACGTTCCGTTTGACGGACGAAACACGACAAAATCAGTTTTGCCGTCGCCGTCGAAATCGCCGGCAACAGGTTTATCGCCGTTTGCGCCAAAATGTGTCTGATTAAATTCGCCGTCCGCACTTTTTACAAAATACCAAACGCCGTTTGAGGGGCGAAAAACCGCAATATCAGTTTTGCCGTCGCCGTCAAAATCCGCTTGAACAGGCAAATCTTCCGCCGCGCCGAATTGAATTGATTTAATTTCTCCGTTTGAACTTTGCAGGATATACCAAAAACCGTTTGACGGACGATAAACCGCAATCTCGGCTTTGTTATCGCCGTCAAAATCAGTGGGCGTTAATTTGTCAGTTGCAAGCCCGAATTTCGTCGGCAGCATAGTATTGTCCGAACTTCGCAAAATGAACCAGATGCCGCTTGAAGGACGAAAAACGGCGTAATCGGTTTTGCCGTCGCCATCGTAATCAGCGTTGACCGCTAAATCGCCGACGCTTCCCCAAGCCGTTTCGCTTGTCAAATTGTTTGAACTGTTTTGGACGATAAAATCAGGCGCGTTTGTATCGTTATTTGGACGAAAAACGCTAAAATCGGTCTTACCATCGCCGTCAAAATCAAACGGCGCGGTGCTTTTGCTATTTGTCTGACACGCGCAAACGAAACCATCAGCAACGACGACATCATCAATATATTGTCCTTCGCGCGAAGTTCCGGTGTCCGTACCGACGCGCCAACGCAGTTGAACTTTTTTCCCTGCCAGCGAAGCCGGAAGTTTTACTTTTGTCGTAACAAATTCGGGCGTTTGATTGACACCGCTTTTGCCCGACCACGCGGCTCTGCCCGACAGCGGATTTTGACAGCAGCTATTTATAACGCCGTCGTAACCGCCTGATTCAAAAATTCCGCCGGCATCCAAAATGTCTTTAAATCTACCGACACTTCCGATTTTTATTTCTAAAACCGCACCGTCGTAAAGCTGATTTCTCAAAAATGTCGTTTCCAAATCGTAGCGATTGCGAAATGTCAGTTCGGCGTTTTCCGAGACGATTTCAAACGCGGGAGATGTGAGTTCGTTGATGCCGATTTGACTTGGCGCGGGCGAAAATGCCGAATTCGGCGGCGAATCGAAAGCTGTTTCGGAAGTTTTCCAGATTTCCTGTGCGCCGCTTGCCGAAGTCGTCCAACCGTTTGGCAGATTCGGCAAATTTACGCCGTCGAAATCTTCGCGCAAAGCAAAACGTGGTGCGCCGATATTTAAATTTATCGAAATCGTGCCGAGATTCTCCGCGCTGTCATTCAATTGCAAAGTGAGAATTAGCATCGCGCCGCATCGCAAATTCGGACTTGCCGTAAATGTGAACGGACGCGAAACCTTTGTGTTGTCAACGCTTAATACGCCGTAATTCTGCGTTTCGCTTGAATTGATAACGCCGCCCGTTTCCAAAAGCGTCGCCGTTAAATCATTCGTATTTCTTTCGCCTGAATTGCTAAGCGCAATGTCCAAAGTTACGTTTTCGCCCGCGTCAATTGCATTATTTACGGCACAGCTTTCCGCCGTTATTTGATAATCGTTCGCCGTTAAAATAGCAGTCGGTTCGAGCGCGAAATTTCTCGTCAAAGTTTCGCCGTTATTGACTGTTACAGTTACAGTTTGCGAACGAAAACCTCTCGCTGAAACGGTCAAAGTATAAGTATTCGGAACTAAAATTAAACTGCCGAAACTGCCGTTTTCATTCGTGTTTCTGATAAAAACCGCATTCGCCGTAATAGTTGCATTTGCAATCGGTTGATTATTTGCGGCGTTTGTAACAACGCCGTTAATCGCGGCACGCGGCGCGTTCACGCATTCGGCGAATTTAAATTTCCCGATGCGCGTCAGCCAGCCGAACGGATTTTCCGCCTGACTTTCGGCGGTGTAATATTCGTTCGTCATCCAAAACGTGCAGTCGTCGGTTGGATCAATATTCATCGCCGTATAATCGCCCCAACGCGAACCAAAACCCGTTTGCACGCCTGTTCCGGCAATCAAAGTTTCTTCGGCGCGAAATACGCCGTTCGGATCGCTTGCAAGTTTGCCCGAATACAAAATCGAAGGTTTTTTCAATTCGCTTGAAAAGCTGTAACCGACGGCAAGATTTCCCTGAAAATCCTGTGCCGCGCTTGCCATCCAACGATTTGTCGCTGCGTCGCCAATCGTCGCTTGTTCGTGAATCGCAAATCCCGCGCCCGCGTTTTGCAGCTCATAAACGCGAACTCCGGCGTGATAATTTTGTTCAGGCGGCGAAGTTCTGACGGTTTGATTTAAAACCAAAGATTCGTGAGTTCCGAAATTGCGGTAAGCGGCGCGATACATCAAACGGTCTGACTGCGAATCGAGCTTGTTTCCGGGTGGCGGCTGGTCAACGTCTTCGCGTCCGTTCGGACTCGTCGGATCAAACGACGCAACGGTAATCGGACTTTCAGCGCGTTCGGTAAATGTCGAATTGTTTGGATTTTGAAAATCAGCGTGAAAATTAAAAAGCCGTAGCGCGTCGTTTGCGTCGCCGTATTCATTCGCCGTGTAGCCGGCAAAAATATTCGGCGCATTATTCGGCGGCGGATTCAAACCGTCAAAATCGGCGGGCATCATTCCGCCCAAACGAATCGTCGAAGGCGAAGCCAAATCAAAATAAACGTAACCCGCCGTCTTATCGCCCGAAATCATTTTCTTTTTATCAAACGCGAAAACGCCCGTTCCGGCATATTCGCTGCCGATAAATTCGTCGGTTGACATATAAATTCCGTCTGTCCAAATGCTCAACTTCGGATAATCGTTGAGTTTGATATTCGGCATCGCAAATTCGTAAAGATAATATGCGCCCGTCGGAGCATTGGTGATTGAAACGGCGATCAATTGGCGAAACGGCGGCGCGTTGTTGCAGTATTGGCTCAACATCCAACGATCAGTCAGTGCGTCGTAAAGCGTAATCGGATCGCCGTCATTGCGGCGCGAACACGCTGTGCCGAGCGCGGAAAAAACGCTGCTCAACTTAAACGGAGGCGTTTGCGGAACACCGTTTTTATCAAAAATCCGCGTCAGCGCGTTGACCGATTGAACGTAATGATTCAGTCCGACATCGCCGTTCGGATCGGGCGGCGCGATGCGAAAGCCGAAAGCGGCGGCGGAATCGTCGCTCGAAATGCCGTTGAAAGATAAAGAAGGCGGCATCGCTGCGGCGGAAAAATCGGCTAATGCAGAATCTTTATCGTGAATTACGCCTTCGATTTGTTTGCGAAACGGCTGCTTGTTCGGTACGGCGAGAGCTTTTTCGTCCGCGCTTTTTTTGTTCGTTTGTCCGATTTCAGGTGAAGCAGGTGCGAAACTGCTGACTTTTTCAGATATGGCAAACACCGTTGCCTGCACAAATTGCGGTTTTAGTTCCGATAAAATTACGGTTTGTCGGTTATTTGCAGGGAGTTTTTTGGTTTCCGCCGATTGCCGGTTAGCGAAAAATGAGATTACAGAAACTGCAATTATTAAAATTAAAGCGAACCGTTTTTTCATCTTTAAAAACCTTATGAAATTTTACACCGAATTGACGCGGGCGCGGCTCACAACGTAATTTTTATGAACGTCGCTGCCCGCGCCCTCACGTCCAATGGTAGGATGAAAGACGGGTTTTTACCTATCTGTGTCCTACTTGTTCTTTGACAGTCAATTGCATTGTTTTTCCTTCTAACTTTTTATGGAGGTTTTTACACAATGCAGCAATCTATTTTTGTCGGCTTGGACTTGGGTTCAAGCCAGTGTCATCAAACAATTATCAACTCCGACGGATTAGTTATCCGCTCGCGCTCCGTTCCGACCAGCGAATATCATTTACGAAACGCTTTTGCCGATTTGCAAGGCGATGTTCACGTTCACGCCGAAGCCTCGGAACTTTCCGATTGGGTGCGTTCGATTATCAACACGCTGGTAACACGCTTTGTCGTCTCGCATCCGCGTTCACTCGCATGGATTGCCAAGGATTCGGTTAAAGACGATGCGGTTGATGCCCGCTTGCCTTGCTGAACTACTCCGTTTGAATCGTGTTCACGAAGTTTATTATGAAGAATGCGCGAGTCGCCGTTCCTTTAAATTACTCGTTGTGCATCACGAAAACTTAAGTCGTGAACAGGCGCGGCTCAAATCAAAGATCAAAGCGCGGCTCAGAACGCTCGGCATCATCCGCAAAGATGCCCGTTTGTTCTCCGAAGCCGGACAAATCGAACTGTTCGCTTCGATCACCGATCCGCTCATCAAGCAGATATTCCGCCAATCGTTCGCCGTGCTGAATCAGATGCTTATTTCGCTAATGGACGCAAAAACGGCGATGATCGAGTTTTCGCGCCAACTGCCGGAAGTGCGTCTGCTCCAAAGCGCACCCGGTGTCGGAGTGATTACCGCCTGCCGATTCGTCG
>JBDTSO010000069.1:0-10412 GCA_039931085.1 Acidobacteriota bacterium
TTTTGAAAATTCCGATGCAGTTTTTGATTTTGCTGATCGGCGTGATGGTTTTCGTTTTTTACCAGTTTAATCAGCCGCCGATGATTTTTAATTCCGTGCAGGCAGGCAGAGCGCAAATCGCTAAACCGGCTGAATATACCGCTTTGCAGTCCGAATACGAAATCATCAATCAGCAGCGGCAAAAAGCCGCGCTCGAATTTGTCACTGCTGAAAAACAGTCGGATGAAACGCTGATTGCAACGGCAAAGCAAAATTATTTGACCGCTAATGACAATTTCAAGGCTTCCCGTCAAAAAGCCTCCGAATTTATCAAAGAAACCAACGACGACAAAAATTTTAACGATGTGAACTACGTTTTTCCGACTTTTGTCATCGAAAATATGCCGATGGGCGTGGTCGGTTTGATCATCGCGGCGATTTTCGCCGCATCAATGTCGAGCGTCGCGGCGGAATTGAACGCCCTAGCGACGGCAACGACGATTGATTTTTATCGAAGGCATTTTAAAAAAGAAGGCACGGACGCGGAATATGTCAAATTCGGACGGATTGCGACGGCGTTCTGGGGCTTATTCGCCTGCATTGTGGCGATTTACGCCACAAATTTAGGTTCGCTGATCGAAGTTGTCAACAAGTTCGGCTCATTTTTTTACGGTTCGCTGCTCGGCGTTTTCGTTTTGGCATTCGTCGTCAAACGGGCGCGGGCGCGGGGCGCGTTTTTCGGCTTATTGTTCGGCATCGCGTCGGTTTGGATTGCCAGTTTTTACACTGACATCGAGTTTTTATGGTTTAACGTCATCGGCTGTTTAGCAACGGTGATTGCGGGTTATTTAATTAGTCTAACGGTGGTGGAAGATTCAAAATGAAAAATTCAAAATTCAAAATCATAAATTTTTTCCTAACTTTATCCTTTATCCTTTCGCCTTTATCCTTTGGTAAAGCGCAGGTTCGCGCGAAATACGATATGGGCGTAATCGGACTCGCGCAGCAACTCGAACGTCTGCAAACGACGGCGAGCGCACTGCACACGGGCGCACATCCCGATGACGAAGATTCGGGTTTGCTGGCGTATCTGGCGCGAAATGACCACGCGCGAACGGCGTATTTGGCGTTAAATCGCGGCGAAGGCGGGCAAAATGTCATCGGACAGGAACTTTTTGAACCGCTCGGCGTGATTCGCACCGAAGAACTTTTACAGGCGCGGCGGCTTGACGGCGGACAGCAGTTTTTTACGCGCGTGATGGATTACGGTTTTTCAAAAACACGCGCCGAAGCGACACGAATTTGGGGCGAAAATCTGGTCTTGGGCGATATGGTTCGCGCCATCAGATTATTTCGTCCATTGGTCATTATTTCGCGTTTTTCAGGAACGCCTGCTGACGGACACGGGCATCATCAGCTTGCGGGTTATTTAACGCCGATTGCCTACAAAGCCGCCGCCGATCCGAACCAATTTCCAGAACAAATTAAAGAAGGTTTGCGTCCGTGGCAGGCGAAAAAACTTTATGTCAGCGAGAGTTTTTTCCGTAATCCCGATAATCCACCGACGTTGACGGTAAATACGGGCGAATATGATCCGCTGCTCGGACGTTCCGATTTTGAGATTGCAATGGAAGGCAGAAGCCAGCATAAAACGCAGGAAATGGGAACGCTCGAACTGCGCGGAAAGCAGACTTCAGGAATGCGTCTTTTGGAATCGAATGTCGGAAAAATCGCCAATGAAAAAGACGTTTTCAACGGAATTGACACTTCACTCACGGGCATTCCGAAACTCGTCGGATTGACCGACAGCGATATTGACGGTGAATTAAAAGACGCGCAAAGTGCCGCCGCCAAAGCATTGGCAGATTATAACGCCCTGAATCCGGGAAAAATTGTCGAACCGCTTGCCAAAGGCTTACGCGCCGTTCGCAAAGCCCGTGCGGAAATTGCTGAAAAACAAACCCGTCAATCAAGTAATTCGCTGGCTGATGCCGATGTTTTGCTTGCTCAAAAGGAACGCGAATTTTCTGACGCGCTGCAATCGGCGGCGGGAGTTGTGGTTGACGCTTTGAGCGATACGGAAACGGTGGTTGCAGGCGATAAAACCGGAGTTGCCGTCCGCGTTTTCGCGCCTGAAAATTCAAATGTCAAATTGGGCGGCGCGATGGTAAATGCTCCGAAAGGCTGGACGGTCAGCAATGCCGCCGCGCCGGATACGCCGACAACCGGATTCTTTTCGCGTAACGAAAATGCGCTAAAGGCTTACTTTTTTGATTTATTAGTTCCGGCAAATGTACAGCCGACACAGCCGTATTGGTTAGAATCACCCCGAAAAAATTTCGCATTCGACTGGTCTGCGCCGGACGCGGAAAAAAATCTGCCGTTTCAATCACCGCTGGCAACGGCGGAAGTAAAAATGAACATTGGCGGTGAAGATATTACCGTTACAAAGCCGGTGCAGTATCGTTATGCCGACGACATTCGCGGCGAACTTCGGCGGGATTTGAACGTCGTTCCGATGGTCAACATTGCGCTCGATTCAAATTTGATGATTGTGCCGGAATCAACCAAAGCGCAGAAACAAAAGGTTTCGATGTCGGTTACGAATAACGCGCCGCGCGAAACAAGCGGAACAATCAAACTTGATTTGCCGACAGGCTGGAGGGCAATGCCGAATTCGGCAAATTTTGATTTGAAGGGAAAAGGCGAAAAAACGGCTGTCATTTTTGACGTAACAATTCCGGCAAATGCCAAAATTGATTCATATAAAATTATGGCGGAAGCAAATGTCGGCGGACAAACTTACAACCAAACGATGCAGGAAATCGCTTATCCGCACATTCAAACGCATCGCCGTTATCTACCGGCAGAAATTTCGGCGAAAGTTTTGGGTTTAAAAGTCGCGCCCGTCAAAGTCGGTTACATAATGGGAAGCGGCGACCGCGTTCCCGAAGCGATTAAGCGGCTCGGTTTGGACGTTACGATGCTCGAAGAAAAAGACCTGGCGACCGGCGATTTGTCAAAATTCGACACTATCGTCGTCGGCATTCGTGCTTCGCAGGTCAGACCGGATTTTGTCGCTAATAACAACAGATTGCTCGATTTTGTAAAAAACGGGGGAACTTTGGTTGTTCAATATCAACAGCAGGATTACGTCAGCCGAAACCTGACACCGTTTCCGGCGAAAATGGACATTCAAGTTAACGGCAATCAGCGAATTTCAAACGTCCGCGTAACGGATGAAAACGCGCCCGTGAAAATTTTAGAGCCGACAAATCCGATATTTAATTTTCCGAATAAAATTATGCCGAGCGATTGGGACAATTGGGTGCAGGAACGAAATCTGTATAATTTCACGACGCTCGATCCGAAATATACGCCTTTGCTCGAATCGCACGACGAAGGCGAGGCGGACAGCAACGGCGGTTTGGTTTACGCCAAAATCGGCAAAGGAAATTACGTTTATAATTCGTATTCGTTTTTCCGACAGCTTCCGAACGGTGTTCCGGGCGCGTATCGCCTTCTGGCAAATATGCTGAGTTTGCCGAAAGCGGATGCGAAGAAATGAATTGGACGCGGATGAACGCGGATTCAACAAATTTTCGCAGGTTTAATTATTTTTAATAACATTTAGAAATCGGCGCGAATCCGCCTGATCTGCGTTCATCCGCGTCTGATTTCTTAAAAATTGTATGACAAACGAAAAATTTCCCGCACAAATTTATAAAGAAAATGTTCTGGCGGATTGTTTTGAAGATGCGAAAAAATACTTTTTGCAAGCGTATCTCGATGTTGATTTTGCTCACGCGATAATGCTTGCAGAACAAAAAATTATAACCGAAGACGAGTTGAAAGAACTGCTCAAAGCGTTGCGCGGTTTAGATTTAACATTAATAGAACAAGCCGAATACGACGGCAGTTTTGAAGATTTATTTTACTATTTACAGCGTGAAATAAAGAAAAACTGCGACGATGACACGGCGGGAAAACTTCATACGGCACGAAGCCGCAATGATATTGATGTAACGATATATCGTCTTTATTTGCGGCAGGCGACGCTTAAATTATTACGCTCGGCGATGGATTTGCGGCGCAATTTGCTCGATTTAGCCGCTGAACATCACGAAACTTTGATTCCGGCTTACACGCACACGCAGCCCGCGCAGCCTTCGACATTGGCACATTTTCTGCTGGCGATGGCGGAAAACGTCGGGCGCGACATCAAGCGCATTCAGCGTTCTTTTGACAATATGAACTTGTGTCCGCTCGGCGCGGGGGCGATTACGACGACTGGATTTCCGATCAATCGGCATCGTGTCGCCGAACTTTTAGGTTTTTACGCGCCGACCGTAAATTCTTACGCTTCAATCGCTTCGGTTGATTATTTTACCGAAACCTTGGGCGCAACTTCTGCACTTCTGGTCAATATCGGTAAATTCGCCTTTGAGTTTTTGCAGATGGCTTCAATGGAATTTAACGTCATTCGCTTGCCCGACGGCTACGTTCAGGGTTCTTCGATTATGCCGCAAAAACGCAATCCGGTCGCTTTGGAACATATTCGCGCACTTGCCAGCAAAGGTCTTGCTCAATGTCTGGGCGTTTTTACAAGCATTCACAACACGCCGTTCGGCGACATCAACGATGTCGAAGACGATTTGCAGCCTCTGATTTACAACGCTTTGCGCGATGCAAATCGTTCAGTCGCATTATTTGCGGGAACTTTACAATCGGCGACTTTTAATCTGAAAACTTTACGAAAACGCGCGGGCGAAAATTTTATCACCGTTACCGAACTTGCCGACACGATTGTCCGGCGCGAAAATCTGCCGTTCAGCGTTTCGCATAAAATCGTCGGAATGTGCGTCAAAGCCGCGCTTTCAGATGACAGTGAGATTACACACGAGATTTTGCAGACCGCCGCAAAGGAAGTTTTGGGCAGAGAACTTTCGCTCTCGAAGGAAGATTTACAAAAAACGCTTTCGCCGGAAAATTTCGTGGCGATCCGAACGATTTACGGCGGCACCGCGCCCGAAGAAACTCGCCGCGCTTTGAGCGTTGAAAGAGATTATGAATCCGCTGATGAAACTTGGTTTGCGGAAAAAAACTCGTTTCTCGAAAATGCTTTGGCAAATTTGAATGAAATAGTTGATGAAATTGTAGAAGTCGGATAAACTTCAACGGATTATTGAAAAAGTGTCGTTTGATTTATTCAAAATCTACGACGCTTTTTTTATTTTAATTAAAAAGAAAATGATATTGGCAGGCGACATCGGCGGGACAAGTACGCGATTGGCTTTGGTCGAGAAAATTGACAAAGGCTTTAAATTTGTTGAGGAAAAACAGTTTTCGAGTTCTTCTCATAAAAATTTGGCGGAAATCGTGCAGATTTTTTTAGAAGAAAACGCGCATCCGGTTGACCGCACCTGTTTCGGCGTTCCGGGTCCGGTGAGCGGCAAATCCGCGAAATTGCAAAATCTGCCGTGGATTGTTGACACAGACAATTTGGCGCATCTGTTTGACCACAATCACATTTGGCTGATAAATGACCTCGAAGCCAACGCTTACGGGATAAAGGAACTTGATGAAAATGAATTTGCCGTTCTCAATCAAGGCGAAGAGAATCCGTCGGGAAATTATGCGGTAATTTCCGCCGGAACGGGTTTGGGACAAGCCGGAATTTACAATGATCGCGGAACTTTGCGCCCTTTTGCAACCGAAGCCGGACACGCCGATTTTGCGCCGCGTAATGAACTTGAAATGGAACTCTTTCGATATTTGCTGACAAAATTCGAGCGCGTCAGTGTCGAGCGCGTTGTCTCAGGAATGGGTTTGCAAAATATCTATGAATTTTTACGCGCCACGAAAAGAGCGGAAGAACCGGCTTGGCTGGCGGAAGAAATAAAAAAAAACGGTGATGTCGGAGCAGTCGTTTCAAAATGCGGTTTGGACGGGAATTCCGCAATTTGCGAACAAACTTTGGAAATATTCGTTTCGCTTTACGGTGCGGAAGCCGGCAATTTGGCACTGCAAATTCTGGCGACCGGCGGAATTTATCTCGGCGGCGGAATCGCGCCGAAGATTTTGCCGAAATTAAAGGAAGAAACTTTTCTCAAATCATTCACCGCAAAAGGGCGAATGCGCGAACTGCTCGAAAAGATTCCGGTGCGCGTGATCTTAAACGACAAAGCCGCTTTGATCGGCGCGGCGCATTTCGCTTTTTACAACATACCGGAAAATTAAAGTTTTAATTTTTGCCTTTCCAAAATCGTTTCCAAAATTTGTATAATAAATTTATGAAATGGTTACAGGGAGTTTTTACAATCGGGACATTTGCAGTTTTGTATATTTTTGAAAAGCGACAGCCGCTCCGTAAACAAATCGAACAAAAGGAAATTCAAACGACGCGCGATTTGGCGATTGCGGCGGCGGCGGGTGCGGCGGTTACTTTATTTGAAAAACCCGTAACCGACCGATTGACCAAATTTGTCGAAGAAAAACGATTCGGCTTGGTGAAAATTTTTCGACTGCCGAAGTTTTTGGAAACCGCGCTCGCCGTCGTTTTACTTGATTATACGCTTTACATCTGGCACGTTTTGACGCACAAATTGCCGTTTTTATGGCAGTTTCACAAAGTTCACCACGCGGATTTGGATTTGACGGCGGCAACCGCGATTCGATTTCATTTCGGCGAGATGACGATTTCGGTTTTGTTTCGCGCCGGACAGGTTCTGCTCATCGGAGTTTCGCCGAACGCTCTGCAAATCTGGCAAAGTTTATTGTTTTTGAGCATTTTATTTCATCATTCAAACGTCCGTCTGCCGAAGGAATTTGAAGAAAAACTAGAAAAAATAATCGTCACGCCGCGACTTCACGGCATTCATCATTCAGTCGAAAAAGACGAAATGGACGCGAACTGGTCGAGCGGTTTGTCGGTTTGGGATTATCTGCACGGAACTTTCCGCGACGATGTTCCGCAAAAAGAAATTACCATCGGCGTGAAAGGTTTTGATAAAATAAATGAAGTTACGCTTGGAAAAATGCTCGTCGAACCTTTTACAAATCAAAAAGGGAGAATTTCAAATTACCAATTGCACTACTGAAACAACAAGATTCTGTAATTTGAAATTCGCTAGTTTAAAAAAACTTGTCTTTATCTTCTTCCAGCATTTTTTGTAACCTCCTTGTTTGGTTCGTTTATAAGATGCTGACCGACCTTTTTCGCAAAGATTTTTTGAGCCGGGAGAATCTTTCTTTTACTTTCAAATTTGAATTGATGTCTTCACTGACTGAAATTTCCATTTCTGCATTTTCAACGACAAATTCCGCCTGATTTTTTAGTTTATTGTTTAACGGAACAATCATCGTTTCCTTTTCCAATGTTGTAACTTCTTCTAATGCTGTAACTTCGCCGGTTGACATAATACTTCTCCCTTTTAATAAAACTCTTGTTGAATGGCGACAGTAAATCTTATCGGTACTACAATCGCAAAATTTTCGATGTTTAAATATTTACATAAAACACGAAAAAATTAAAGAGATTTTATACACGAAACCGTTAAATCTATGAAAATTTTTCATTGACACAGCAGCCGCCATTTAGTAGCCTCAAAATATCAAAATAAAAAATAGCAGAGGAATTTTCACTTAATTTGAGCAACCAAAAAAAAATCGAACTTCCGCCGCGCGGGTTAAAAACTTTGTTCGGCGTTCAAGACCAAAACATAAAATATCTCGAAACACTTCTCGATCTGAGCATCGGCGCACGCGGCAACGAATTGTTGATTGACGGCGACCCGAAAGACATCGAAACGGTCGAACAAATTTTGCGCGATTTCGGCGAAATTTTTGACGAAGGCAATACATTTTCCGACAAAGAGCTGCGCGACGCTTTTAAACAAATCGCCGAAGACCGCGCATATTCGCTGAAGGATTATTTCGCCAACGCGCGGTTTAATCCGTCGGGCAAAAAACAAGTCGCGCCGAAATCCGTCAATCAGCGCAAATATATCGAAGCGATCCAGAAAAATGATTTAACTTTCGGAATCGGTCCGGCTGGCACAGGAAAGTCATTTCTGGCAGTTGCTTTAGCAGTGCAAGCACTGTTTTCAAAACAGGTTTCACGCATTATTTTAACTCGTCCGGCGGTTGAGGCGGGCGAGAAACTCGGCTTTCTGCCCGGCGATTTGCAGGATAAAGTTGATCCGTATTTGCGCCCGCTTTACGACGCGCTGTTTGATCTCGTTGACAACGAACGAGTTACGAAAATGCTCGAAAAGCGGATTATCGAAATCGCGCCGCTGGCTTTTATGCGCGGTCGGGCGCAAACTTTGGACAGTTTGCTGATAACTCCAAACGGTTGGAGAAAAATGGGCGAAATCGAAGTCGGCGATGAAGTTATCGGTTCGGACGGCAAACCGACGGAAGTCATCGGCGTTTTTCCGCAGGGCAAAAAGAAAGTTTATCGTTTGACGATGACGGACGGTTCGAGCGCGTTGGCGTGTGCCGAACATCTCTGGCAAGTCAGAACAATGGAAGACAAGCGGCGCAACAAACCGACGCGTGTTTTGGAAACGCAGGAAATGATTGGCGATTTTCGCCGAAATCGTCAATATCGTTACGAACTTCCTCTGCTTTCCGCGCCCGTCGAATGGAAATTTCAAAATGTACCGATTGAGCCGTATTCTCTTGGTTTGCTGCTTGGTGACGGCTGCATAACGGACAAAACCTCGCCTTCTTTTACGTCCGGCGATGTTGAGTTGGTTGATTATCTGCAAAGCGGTTTGGCGGCGATGAACTTAAATTTCCGGCGCAAAACAGCAATTGATTATGTAATCACGAATCCTTTTGCCGGAAAAGGGGGAAATAAATTTGAGCCGGTTCGCAATCCGCTGACACAATTCTTGCGCGAATTGAACTTGGCGGGAACGCGCTCGTCAACTAAATTTATTCCCAAACTTTATCTTTATAATTCGGCGGAAGTTCGTATCGCGGTTTTGCAAGGATTATTAGATACGGATGGCGGACCGGTTACGCAGAAGGGGCGAAGTTGTCGCATACAATACTCGACCGTTTCGGAAAAGTTAAAAGACGACGTTGTCTTTCTCGTCCGATCTCTCGGAGGTGCAGCAACTTGTCGGGAGCGCAAAGTTGAAAACAAAAAGCCGGGATTTGCGAATGGCAAAGTTGTTTCTCATCGCCACGATTCTTACGTTTTGGATATTCGTCTGCCTGAACATATTGAACCTTTTCGTTTGAAACGCAAAGCCGATATTTACCGCACATTCGGCGGTGGTCGTCCGATGCGATTCATTAAAAATATCGAATTCGTCGGCGAAGCGGAAACACAGTGCATCAGCGTCGCCGCGCTCGATTCGCTTTATGTTACCGATGATTTTATTTTGACGCACAATACGCTTGCGGATGCTTTTATTATTCTCGACGAAGCGCAAAATACGACGGGCGAACAGATGAAGATGTTTCTGACACGCATCGGATTCGGTTCAAAAGCGGTCGTCACCGGCGACATCACGCAGGTTGATCTGCCGCGCGGACAGCGCAGCGGTCTGCGCGAAGCCGAAAGGATTTTGAGCAATCTCGAAGGCATCAAATTTATTCACTTTAACGACAAAGATGTGGTGCGCCACAAACTCGTGCAGATGATCGTCCGCGCTTACGAAGAACAGACGGCGAAAGACGAAGCCAATGAACTAAGAGAGCAGCAATAAATTTCGATAATAAGATTTTGCCCGCGAATTTAACGAATCAATGCGAATAATTGCTTTTATTTAACTCTAAAAATAAAAAATGATTCGTGAAAGTCGGTCATCATTCGCGGACAAAACAATCAACTCTTGTTTACTGTTTATTTCTCCCTTTTGGAAAATTAAATGTCGAACAAAACAAGTCGTCGTGAATTTCTAAAAGTCATCGGCGCGGCTTCGCTCGGAGTCGCCGCTTCATCGCATAACGTTTTTGCCCAAAGACGAAAAAAATCCTGTGTCATCATCGGAGCGGGATTTTCGGGTTTAGCCGCCGCGTATAAATTAAAAAATGCTGGTTGGAACGTCATGATTTTGGAAGCGCGGGATAGAACCGGCGGGCGCGTTTTTTCTTATTCTTTTCCAAACAATAAAAACCTTGTCTGCGAACTCGGCGGCGAATGGGTTGGCGAAAGCCACGAAAGATTGAAGGCTCTATGTAAAGATTTTTCGATTCCGCTACAAAAACATCAGTTTGACGATTATCTTTTGCAAAACGGTGTGATTTCGCGTCCGGGCGCGTGGGGATTTTCGCCGCAAGCGAAAACCGCTTTTGATAAAATAATCAAAAATTATAAAAAACTTACGACATTTCAGCAAAGAAAAATGGACAAACTCGATTGGTGGGATTATCTGGAAAAAATCGGTTTTACGGAAGACGATTTGCGCCTTCGT
>JBDTSO010000070.1:0-10370 GCA_039931085.1 Acidobacteriota bacterium
TTCGCAAAAACAATCACCGGCGCGCCGTTTGTTTCGAGATTTTCGCAGATATAACGAATATATTTGAGCGAATATTCTTCAAAATCGTGCGGCGTTAAAATGCTCGCCCAAGTGTCGAAAATCTGCACGGCATCACATCCGGCGCGGATTTTCGCATTTAAGTATTCGACCACTGAATCCGCCAAAATCTGCAAAAGTTTATGCGCCGCTTCGGGTTCGTTGTAAACAAAACTCTTGATAATATCGAAGTTTTTCGAGCCTTTCCCTTCGACCATATATGCGGCAAGCGTCCACGGCGAACCGGAAAAACCGATCAGCGGAACGCGCTCGTTGAGTTTTTCCTTCGTCATTTTGACGGCTTGCATCACATAGTCGAGCCGTTCGACGATGCCGTTTGTTTTCAATTTATCTAAATCGGAAATTGCGCGAATCGGCGCGTCAAAAACCGGACCTTTCGATTCGACCATTTCGAGGTGCATTCCCATCGCTTCGGGAATGACCAGAATGTCCGAAAACAAAATCGCCGCGTCGGTTTTGATAATATCAATCGGCTGAATCGTAATTTCCGAAGCCAATTCCGGCGTTTTGCAAGTCGTCAAAAAATCGTATTTCTCCCGAATCGCCCGATATTCCGGCAAATATCGCCCCGCCTGCCGCATAATCCAAACCGGCGTGCGCTCCGTCTTTTCGCCTTTGCAGGCTTTGATGAATAGTGAATCTTTCATTTAATTTTTAGCCACGAACAAACACGAAAAAAAGAAGAAATTTTTGCCACATATGAACACGGATAAACACAGATGGAAGAATGATAAAAACATAAAATTTTTATCTGCTTCATTTCCTAAAAATCTGTGTCTATCTGTGTTCATATGTGGTTGAAATGGTTTTGGTTTTCTCTTGTTTCGTGCCTTTTTCGCATTTGTTCGTGGCTAATTCTCTTTTTGTAAATATTCAATCAACTCAAAAGCAAAATCTTCCGCCGATGATTTTGCCGAAACAAAACCGACATTCAAATTTCGCGTTTCAAAATACTCAGCCGTCGTTTTCCCAATGGTCGCAATAATAGTTTGATGCGAAATTTCCGCGCCGAAGTGTTCGATAAAACTCGCCGCACCGCTCGGACTGAAAAAACACGCCGCGGCGATATTATTTTTTTTGATTTCTTCGCGGAAAAAGTTTATTTTATCCGTTTCAATCATTATTTTCCGCGTTTCGTAAACGGTTATTCCATCAACTTTCGCTTCTTTAGCAGCTAAAAATTCCGGCACGATTCGCAGAGATTTTTCGCCGCGAACGAATAAAAAAAGTTTATTTTTCAATTCGTCCGGCGCGATTTTTTCCAACATTTCCCGCGCTGTGTTCGCTGATTCGTCAAACACTAAATTCAAACTTTCATTCCGCAAAATCTCGAAGCTGCTGTTTCCCAAAATGTAAACTTTCCCGTCAAATTTGATATTTTTCTCGCGCAATTTCTCAGCTAAAATCCGCGCCGCGTTTTTACTCGTGATAAAAATTCCGTCATAAATCTCAATGTTTGCTAGTTTTGCGTCAAAATCGCTCAAATCATTAATCGCACTCGTTTCAATCAGCGGCAAATTAATAATTGCAAAATCATTTTCCGCCAAAATGCGGCTGAAATCGTCAAATTTTCTGATGACTAAAATCTTTTTGGACATTCGCTTTGTTAAAGTTCTGAGTTCACGCTTCAGCGTGTTTCCCGCCAGCGAAGCGCAACGGAAAATGCAAACTGAAGTTTGAACTCAGAACATTCGAGTCTTTAAATAACTTCTTCCGGCATTTTTTCAACTTTCTCCCTTGTTTTTTCGAGCAATTCGTTCGCGCCTTTGGCAATTAAACTCTGCGCCAATTGTTCGCCCAAATATTTCGCTAAAGATTTTTCACCAATTATTTTTTCGCGCCAATTGATCGTTCCATTCAAATTTCCAACCATTCCTTCAAGGTGAATTTCGTCGTTCCGCAATATGGCATTCGCACCAATCGGAACCTGACAGCCGCCTTCCAGCGTTCGCAAAAATGCGCGTTCCGCCGTGATACAAAACTCTGTTTCTTCGTCGTTGACAACTTTCAAAAGCTCTTTCAACTCCGCGTCCGTTTCGCGGATTTCGACTGCCATTGCGCCTTGTCCGACGGCGGGCAACATCGTTTCAAACGGGATAATTTGCGAAATCCGCGCGTCGAGATTCATCCGGTGAACGCCTGCAAAGGCGAGAATCATCGCGTCCAAATCCGATTCGTCAAATTTTGCAAAGCGCGTCTGTAAATTTCCGCGAATCTCGAAAATCTGTAAATCCGGGCGATAATGCAGAAGCTGACTTTTCCGCCGCAAACTGCCTGTCGCCACTCTCGCACCTATCGGCAGTTCATCAATCGAAGCGCAGTTTTTAGCGATTAAAACATCATTCGGCGTTTCGCGTTTTGACACCGCGCCGATGCAAAGCCCTGCGGGCTGTATGGTTTGCAAATCCTTCAAACTATGCACCGCCAAATCAATTTCGCCATTTAAGAGCGCGGTTTCAATTTGTTTCGTGAACAAACCCTTGTCGCCGATTTTCGCCAGCGCGACATCAAGCAGTTTGTCACCCGTCGTTTTGATGATTTTTATTTCGAGATCAAGAGCCGGAAAAAACTCTTCGAGTTTATTTTTGACGTAGTGAGTCTGCCAGAGCGCGAGAAGTGAGCCGCGCGAACCTAAAATAATTTTATTTTTCAACGCTTGCCTCACTGAGCGCGGCTTGTTTCATTGCGAAAAGCTGTTTGACCAAATTTTTATGCTCATCGAGTTCGTTTCTCACATCAGTTTGCCGCGCCATTCGGTGAAACCACGAAGCATTTGCCGCCAGAAATTCCTTGATTTTTTTGATCTCTTCGATTGATTCGTAATCAGGTTTTTGTCCTGCTTTGAACGAAGCCGGAAGCAGCGGCTGTGAATAATACCAGACGAGAAAATCGCCCATTTCGCGGTAAATTATCTTTTTGACCTTTGCCATTTCCGCCATTCGCTTTTTAAAGTTACGGTCAACCACGGAATGCAGATCGTCAATATTTTTGAGTGTCACAAGTTCATTTTCGGCGGCTTCGGGCGCGATGTCGCGCGGCAGAGCGATGTCTATCAACAAAATATTTCCCGTCTGTTTTTCAAAATCCTCTTTGAACAAAACATATTCCGGCGAACTTGTCGAACTAATGACAAGACCGGTTTCGTTCAAATGGTCGCGGAAATTCTCGAAATCTATGACCTCGCCTTCAAATTCAAAAGATTGATGCAGTTTGTTCAAAAAGGCTTCGGCATTTTCTCTGGTTCTATTCGTAACCGAAATTTTGCCGACGTTTAATTTCAAAAGACATTCGGCGGTTAATCGGGCGGTTTCGCCTGCGCCGATGATTAGAATATTTTTGTCGTGCAACGTTCCGTAAGTTTTCAGTGCCAGATCAACCGCTGCCAAACTGATCGAAACCGCGCCTTTGTGGATCGCCGTCCGCGTATAAGTTTGTTTGCCGATTTTCAATGATCGCTGCAAAAGCTGGTCTAAAATTTTGCTCGTGTAATCGCCGTCTTTTGCCGTCAAATATGAACGTCTTAACTGCTGCAAAATTTGCGTATCGCCGATAATTTTTGAATCCGCGCTCGTCGCTACGTGAAAAAGCTGCTGACAGGCGGCGCAGGAAACGAATGAAAAAAAGTCAGTTTCGCCAACTATATCAGAGGCGTTTTTAAAATCAATCAAAAGGTTTTTGTAAAAATCGAAATCTACTTCGCCTGTCGGATGCACGCCGTAAATCTCCGTCCGATTGCATGTTGATAAAATCATACATTCGGAAAGCGTTTCTTTGAGTTTTTTTAATAACTCGAATACTTCGTCGTCACGCACGTAGATTTTTTCCCTAACCTGAATCGAAGCGGTTTTATGATTTACTCCGAAGGCGAATAAAATAGGTTGTGAATCTGTTTCTTTTATTTCGATTTGCAAAACCTTTTATAATTCCTTGACTGAAAAAACTTATTGAAAATATTTTATCCTGACGTTATTTTATGAAATCAAATGCGACAAATCCATCGCACAAATAATAAATAAAGCTAATTATTTTGACAGAAATGCTAATTTTACAGCCGGATAAATCAAATCCAAAGCGTTAATATATCAATAAAAAGTTAAATGTCCAATTCAATTTCATCACACATTCTGACAATTTTCATATTTTCAAGCACTTTTGTCCGGCAAGCCAGAACAGCTTTGTCTTTGAGATTATCTTCCAGCCAAATCTGACAATTCGCGCAATCGCCGTTCCAGCAAAAATCGCCGTAAGAGATAGTTTTTATCGAAAGATATTGAAGACACCGGAGCAAGGAATTATTTTCGGGAACTTCGCGCTTTTTGCCCAAAACTTCGATTTCGATGAGTTTTTCAAACGATTCAAAAATGTCTTTATAATCTTCTGAGTTCATTAATTTTTGGTTGTCTTTTGGTTTTGTCTAAGCGAGCGAAAGCGTTTGCAGTCTTTCTTTATGTTCTAAAATATAAGCGATAAACGCCCGAATCGGCGCAGATTGCAGTCCTTTGAGCGAAACCATCGCCACCGAGCGACGCAGATTGTGCCGCTTAATTTTCACCTGGGCGAGTTTGCCGTTCTTGATTTCTTCACGAACCGCCCACGACGGCATCAGCGAAATGCCCAAACCGTGTTCGATCATTATTTTAATAAAATATGTGTCGTTCGATTCGAGTGCGGTTTCCGGTTCGATTTCTACTTTTTTGAAAAAATCATCGGTCGCGCGGCGAATTGACGCGCCGTGTTCGAACAAAATCCACTTTTCTTTTTTTATTTCACTTATTGAAACTTCTTTTTTCGCGCTTAATCGGTGTTTTTTGCCGACGACCAGCACGAGTTCATCTTCAAAAAGTTCAATGACCTGCAAATTCGGTGAATAAATAGTTAAGGACGCAAAACCGACATCAGCCACGCCGTTGAGAATGTCTTCGACGGTTTGTTCGGTCGAAACCGTCGTGCGAAAAACGAGTTCAACGGTGTCGTAAGAATCCATAAAATCTTCAAAAAGCGGCGCGAAAAGATAAACCAAAGCCTGTGTTGCGGCGGCGACGCGCACCCGACCGGCGAGAGCTTTTTCGCGTCCCGTAACGAATTCGCGCATTTCTTCGGCTTCTTTTAAAATTTTTATCGCGTATTCGAGAGCTTTTTTGCCCGCGTCGGTCAATGTAACACCGCTTTTTCCGCGAATAAAAAGCGGCACGCCGAATTCTTCTTCGAGTGCTTTTATTTGATGGCTGACGGCGGACTGCGTCAGGAAAAGCTGTTCGGAAGCCTTTGTGAAATTTAGATTTTCGGCGACGGCGCGAAATGTTCTCAGTTGCCAGAGTTCCATATCATTATATTCCGTAACAGTTTGCAGACATTAGTCTGATTCATCGCCGGCATTAGCAGAAAGCGTTGGCAATGCCTTAAAAAGTTTGATTATACTTGTTAATAACATTTATTTTGAATGTTTTTTATATTTGAAATTTATTTTAACAATTAATAATTATGGAGAATTTATATGAACAGTTATAAATTAGATTATACGATAGAAAGAACTTTACATTTGAAACCGAGTCTTGAGCAAAAGTTTTTGCTCGATTACACAGGAAAAAACTTTTCGGTTGAAGAAGCCGAAAAAATTTGGCTGCGAGTTATTGATCACAAATGGTATGTCAGCGAACGACTGAGCCGCAACATCGGTCTGCGCGTCGCGGCGGTTGATTATCTTGAAAATTTTTACAAACAGCCCGTCAAAAGGCTTGAAGATAATTTTGCAAACTATCTGCGTAAACTTTTCCGAACAGCGTTTTACTCAATCTCGCCATCAGCTTCCGGCAAACTCTAAAAGATTTAACGCTGTAAAAAATTATTTCGTAAATTTTAGAAAAAGCGGATGACTTTAATTTAAAAGACTCTCATTTCAGATTAAAGTCATCTGCGCCTTTTTGAAATCGAATTTACTTGGTAAAATATTCGTCATCAAAGGATAAAAATAAAATATGTCTTTAGTAATATACACAAAACCGGGTTGTCCGTATTGCGATAAAGCCCGCAATCATTATAACGAAAACAATATCAAGTTCACCGAATACGACGCGCAGAACGATAAAGCGCGGAAAAAGGAAATGCTGGAATTTTCCGGCGGCGATTTGGTCGTGCCGTGTATCGTCGAAAACGGCGAATATGTCGGGTCAGGTTGGGGCGATCCGCCGCGCGGCTGAACGGTTACACCTGATTAATCGGCAGTTTGCCGGTGTTTATTTGAAAAAGCAGTTCAATTATTTTGAAAAAATTGACATTTAGAAACTTATCATTGAAAATAATCCATTGATTTTATAATGGATTATTTTTTTGACTAATTTTCGGCAATTTAAGATTTGCCTTTTTCAGGTTTGTCGCCCACACTTAAATTAGCTACAGACTCCAACCAATAGTCAAAAAAGTAAATCAAAACAACGTATGGTTGGTGAAAATATAAACCAATACAAAATACTGGAAAAAATCGGCGCAGGCGGACAGGGAACTGTTTATAAAGCGCAGGACACGAAACTTGACCGAACGGTTGTTATCAAAGTTTTGCCGCCTGAATTGACCGCCAAAACCGCTAACTTCAGACGCTTTGAACGTGAAGCGCAGCTTTGTTCGCAGCTTGACCATCCGAACATCTGCACGATTTTTGATTTTCACGAAGACAACGGCGTTTTTTACATTGCGATGCAGCACGTCAAAGGAAAAAACGTCCGCCAACTCGTCGGCGGTCGTCCGCTCGATTTGAAAAGTGCGCTTTCGATTGCGATTCAGGTTTGCGACGCGCTCGCTTATACGCATTCACGCGGAATTATCCACCGCGACATCAAAGCGGGAAATATAATGGTTTCGGAAACCGGACAGGCGAAAATTCTCGATTTCGGTCTGGCGAAACTTCTTCAGGACGAACCTGCTGAACAAATCCAAGGTTTAGATCGCGCGGATATTACCGAACTCGGAATTCCTTACGGAACGGCGACTTACGCCGCACCTGAACAAGCCAAAGGCGAAAAAACCGATCATCGCGCCGATATTTTTTCAACCGGCGTTCTGCTTTACGAAATGCTCACCGGCATTTGGGCGTTTCAAGGCAAGACCGTTCACGATGTGCGCCATCAGGTTCTTTACGGAACGCCGAAACCGCTTGTCGAAATGCGCAACGATCCGTTTCCGCCGCGTCTTCAGGAAATTCTTGACAAGGCAATAGCCAAAGCTCCGATTGACCGTTACCAGAAAATTTCGCAGATGCGCGACGATTTGCGCGGTGTTTTGCAGGAGGTTTCCGGCATTCCGGCGATGCAGAGCGAAATTTTCACGCCGCGCCATTTGGAGGATAATCCGGTTAAACGAGCGTGGAATTGGATAACGGGCAAGTCAAGTTCGGATAACTCGATTCAAAGTTCGTCTTCTATATCTTTGACACCGACATACTCGCCGGAAACGACGCTGACCGCCACCGGACAAGAGAAAAAGAGCGTTGCCATTCTGCCGTTTAAGAATTTAAGTCAGGACGCGGCATCGAATTTTTACGAATTCGCTCTCGCCGACGCGGTAATTACGGAACTGGCGCAGCTTCGCTCCTTGATTGTGCGTCCGAGTTCGGTCATCGCCAAATATCAGGGCAAAGAATTCGATCCGAGCGAAGTCGGCAGGGAATTGCGCGTTCACGCCGTTTTGTCGGCGAGTTTTCTACGCGCCGGCGACAAACTTCGCGTTACGGCGCAGCTTCTCGATGTTTTAACGGGCGATATTTTGTGGAGCGACAGAATTGACGCGCAGGGCGAGGATATTTTGGCTTTGCAGGACAATATCGCGCATCGTATTCTCGAAGGTTTACGGCTCGAATTGTCGTCCGTCGAACAGGAAAAACTCGGTCGCCGCGCCACGGAAAATCCGCGGGCGTATGAAGAATTTTTGCGTGGACGCGATAATTTCGGCAGGTTTATTTTCCGCACCGTCGCCAACGAAGATTGCGACGCGGCAATCGCCAATTTCAAACACGCCATCGAACTCGATCCGCATTTCGCGCTGGCTTACAGCGGTTTGGGCGCGTGTTACGCCAACCGCGTTTTCAAAGGAATGGGCAACGCCGAAGATTACACATATGCTGAAGCTGCGTTCAGCAAAGCGTTTATGTATGATCCGAACGTCGTCGAAGCGCGGGTTTTGATGGTGTTTATTTATCTTTCACGCGGCGAAAAGAAAAAAGCGCGGGCGGAAATCAAAGTTTTACAGGAACAATTTCCTAACGAAGCACCGCTTTATTTTGTCAAAGGAACGATGCACCGGCTTGACGGCGAATACAAAGAATCTCTGCGGGCGTGGGAAAAACTCGTGCGGCTCGATCCGTTAGCGCGGGTCGTCGCCAGCTATAATCGCGCCCGCATTTTTCTTTACGAAAAACTTTACGATGAAGCGATGCGCGAATTAGACAAGGGCGCGGAAATCGAACCGAATCATCCGATGATCAGAATTTTTCGTTCCGTAATTCTTTTTTATCGCGGCGATACCGATGAAGCGATTAATTTAATAGAAGATATTTTGCGCGAAAATGAAGGAATGGACGGTATGCGTTCGCTCTACGCGATTTATCTGGGCAATGTCGGAAGAGTTGATGAAGCGCGGGCGCAATTGACGGAAAAAGCCCGCAATCTGGCAAAAGCCGATCACGATATGTCTTATTGGATGACATCCGCTTGCACACAGATTGGCGAAATTGACGAAGCATTTTACTGGATGGAACACGCGATCAAACTCGGTAACGAAAACAAACCTTGGTATGAAAACGACAAATTGCTTGAACAGCTTCGCCAAGATTCGCGGTTTAATCAGATTCTCGGCACTATTGAAAAAAGAGGTTGAGTCAATTTCTGCCTTTAGAAATTATTTAGCCACGAACAAACAAGAAAATACAAAAAAATAAATTTTAAAATTGCAAAAATTTACTTGTTGTTTTTTCGTGTTCCTTCATATTTGCAGCTAATTTTATTTTTCCAGCGCATTAAAGATAAAAGGAAAAGTTCCCCAAGATTGACCGCGATGCTGCGGACGAAACGCAAATAAAATAATTTCGCCTTTTCCGTAAACGGCTTCGGCGAGCGCGGTTTTGCCGTTCATATATTTTTCACCGAGCGTCCAGCCTGATAAAAGCGAATCTTTTGCCGCATAACTCGCCACAGTTTTTACTTTGCTTTCGTCCGAAATTTCAAACGCCGAACTATTTGTAAAATAAGCGGGAGTTTCTTCCTTCAAACCTTTTACCAGCGGATTTTTTGTATCAACTTCTAGTTTGACGACCGAACCGGGATCGTAAAATTCGCTGCGTTTCAAATCTTTCAGCGCATTTTTCATCGGCAGATTAAACTGCTTGATGACCATTTCGCACGAATCGTCAAAACAAATCAGCTTTCCGCCGTTTTGGACATATTTTTTTAAATTCTCAACACCTTCTTCACCTATTCCGCCCGCAAATTCAGCCGGATAACGCTCTGCACTCAAACCCTTTACGATTGAATTTTCGTTGTCGGCGGGCAAAATTATCGCGTCGAAATTTAGGTTTCCATTACGAAAATCTTTATCGGAAACCGACGAAAACGGAATTTGAAAAGTATCGAAAACGAGCCGCGTCCAGCCTTCATCCATTGAACCCGTAAAACCTTTGTAAAGTCCGATTTTCGGATTTGTTTTTAGCGGATTCGGCACTTTTGCAAAAGGTTCTTTGTTCGGTTTCAAGTTCAAAACCTGACGCGCCTGATTAATGTTTTCAACTTTTTTCAAAGTATTTTGATATTGCGGTAAGTCTTTAATTTGCCAAACCGCCGTGTAATCAACGCCCATTTGCAATGGCAAAGTCCAACCCGCGACATCATAAGGAACTTCGGCTTCGCCTTTGGCATTTAACCTTTCGGGATAAGTTTGTTTTTCAAAAAGACTCAACACATTATTTTTTTGCGGCTGATTGACGAAAACCAGAAAACTTCCAAGCGGAATTTCGTGGAAATCGCTTTTGTTTTTCTCGGGCGTAACTTCGAGTTCGCGTGTCATTTGCCGGATTTCCATTCCTTGCTGCATCAAAATTTCGAGAAAGCGCGAAACCGTTTCGGCGTTCGGCTGTCCGGCGTAAACGACAAACGCTTTTGGTTCATCGTTTTTCGGTTCAAGATTTGCCTTTCCGTAATCGTAAAAATTTTGCAAATATCGTTCGCGGAATTTCGCCGCCATTTCTAAAAGTCCATACGAAGCAATCATTTCGATTCGCGCAATATCGCGCGGATGCCATTCGCCGCCTT
>JBDTSO010000071.1:0-10252 GCA_039931085.1 Acidobacteriota bacterium
AAACCGATTCCGAGAAAAATATCTTTATCGGCGCGTTTGTCAGCCGCGAGTTTTTCCAGTAAAGGCAAGGCTTCCGAGTATTTTTCCTCATTAACAAGTTGAGCCGCGCGTTCGCGCTCGGAAATATAATTATCCGTCTGTTGCGCTGAAAGCGTCGCCGTGCTGAAAATCAGCGTCAGAAAAATTATCGAGGCTGAAATGATTTTCCGTCTTTGAGTTGCTGTTTGCATAAATCTTAATTCCTCTATTTAAATTTCGACATTAGGGAGACGAGTTTTATCTTAAAAAACCCTTCAAAATCTGTCAATAATTTTTTGGAATGAAAAGAATGTGGTGAAATACTTCTCAGCTTCGTAAATACTTTAAGTTATTCCGAGCAAATAAGTTTAGTTGAGGTTGTCCAGAACGAGTTCCATAAAAAGCGTTTCACTGTATGGATTATGATAATAAGCCGGAATCGAGCGAAAGCCGTAAGATTCGTAGAGTTTTACGGCTTTCGCCATTTTATCCGGCAAAGTGTCGAGCCGCATTTTTTTGTAACCGATAAGCCGAGCTTCTTCGATCAATTTTTTGATGAGTTTATTGCCCAAACCCAAACCGCGAAACTCGTCGCGCAGATAAAGTCGTTTCATTTCGCAAATATTTTCTTCCAACTTTCGCAATGCGATGCAGCCGGCAATTTTGCCGTCAACTAGAGCTAACAAAAGCCTTCCGTCCGGTTCGGCATATTTGCCGGGCAAATTGGCGAGTTCCGCTTCAAATCCCTGAAAACAAATGTCGAGTTCGAGCCATTTTTCATATTCGCGGAAAAGTTTTTTTGTTTCTGCGATTTGTTCAGGAATTTCAGCCTGCAAAATTTTAATCATACAAATCCGAGATTTTGCAGTTTTTCCATCGTAATATTTTCCGTTTTTCTTTCCGTTTTGCCGTAAAGCATTATTCTTTCGACATATTTGGCAATTACGTCAACTTCCAAATTAACTTCGTCGTCGTTTCGCAAGCCCGCCAAATTTGTCAGTTCCCAGGTTTTCGGAATGACCGCAATTTCAAAATAATCATCGGTCAAATTGGCGATTGTCAGCGAAATTCCTTCAACGGAAATGGAACCTTTATAAACTAAATACTGCGAAATATCTTTTGGAAATCCGACGCGAATCGTCCAAAAATCGCCTTCCTGAACGGCTCGCAGAAACTTTCCCTTAGCGTCAACGTGACCTTGAACAATATGTCCGCCGAGCCGTGTCGAGGGCGTTACGGCACGTTCGAGATTGACATTTGAGCGGATTTTTAAATCCCCAATTGTTGAACGCGCCAAAGTTTCGTCCGAAACGTCCGCCGAAAATTCACCAGGTTTGATGTTCAAAGCCGTCAAACAAACGCCGTTGACGGCAATCGAATCGCCTTCAGCAGTTTTGTTTGTTACTACTTTAGCCGCGATTTTCAACTTTGCACCGCCCGCGTACTTTTCGAGTGCTGCAACTACTCCTAATTCTTCAATAATTCCTGTAAACATTATACCTTCTCGACTTTTGATAATTTTCTAACATCAATTGAAATCGGTTCGCCTGCTTCAACCTTATTATAAAGACTGATAAATTTCACATCCCATTCGATTTCATCCGGTTTGAATGAACTTCTTGTGTGAACCGTCTGCGCGAAACTTTCGTCAATCGCGGTCAAAAGAACCAGAATTTCCGCGTCTGTTTTGACCAAATCTTCAGCCGTCAATCCGTAAAGCGGACTTTCTTCATTGATCGGATGAACCACCGTCCAGCCGAGCGGGAAAAATGAAATCTTTTCCCGTTCAAGCGGAAGTAAATCAAAACGGCGCGAAATTTGTCCGTTTTCCTCGACGAACCGTGTCAATAAAACTTGCGCTCCGACTTCGATAAGCTGACTCGTTCTTGTGTTGACGAGCCGAAACATAAGACCCGTAATGTTTTGATAAGGCGTGATAACTGCATTTTCGCTGAATTTAATTCGTGCCGTCGGACGCGAAAATCGGGCGAAAAACATTCCCGTAACCAATGCTTGCAGCAAAATACTCATTACGGATTCGACTGTGATAAATAAATTAGCAGTCGTTCCGACGGGCGAAATCACACCGAAACCGATAGTGCCGAAAGTTTGAACGCTGAGAAAGAAAGAGCGCAGAAAAAGATTTTGAATCGGTTCGATTGAAGCGTCGGCAATCGCGTTCGCGCCGCAAAGAGTAAAAATTCCGCCGAAAACCAGATTGATGCCCAGATACACCGCGATAAAAAATCCTAAAAATTCCCACCACGGCATCGTCAAAAGCCAGTGGTAGAAATTTCGCATCGCAAAACCGCTCAAACCTTTACGCTGAACATTAAATGAGCCATCCTGATTCAAAAGACGCTGACGGCTTTCGCGTGCGACAACTGAACCGAAGCCTAAATCACGATTAATTTGACGAACAAATTCATCGGCTTGGTCATTTTTTTCAGAAAATTGAACGGACATCGAATTTTGTTAATTTCTAAATTTTAATATAAAACAGAATATAACAAAATTTCAGATTTTAGATTGTTCAGTTAATGCTCAAAATTATTTTTATGCTTTTATTTTTGAGTAAAATCTGACGACAAATCAATTGTACGTTGGAAATGAGAATTGAAATTACTGACTCACCGGCGCGAAATTTTTAAATTCAGAACTCGATAAATTTTGATTAAGCAGTTCTTTAACCGTTTCCGTGAGAATATCCAAATCGGTGGGTTTAACCAAAAATCTTGTCGCGCCGGCTTCGAGAGCGTTTTTGCCGTCAACCTCCCGCGCCATTCCCGTAAAAAACATAATTGGCGTTTGCGCGTCGGACTGCCGAATTAAACGACACAAATCAATGCCGCTCATTTCGGGCAAACGATAATCGAGTATATAAAGGTCGAACGGTTCGTCCGCGATCATATTAAGTGCCGCATTACCGCTGGAAACGGTTGTTACATGATAATTTTCATCAGCACTTTGCAGCATCAAGCTGATTATTTCGCACGAATCACTGTCATCATCTACACAAAGAACTCGCCGGAGAAACGGATACATATTTTCGCACCTCTAAAAAAATAAATTGTTGTTCGGTAAAATGGAAAATTGACGGTTAAAAAATGCGAAAATCTCTCGATGCCGCATTTCCAAGAATTATTACAAATTATTACAAATTATAATTTATTTTTTTCCGTCGTCTGTAAGGTAAATAACATATAAATAACATATAAAAAACAATAAAATATCGGAAAAATAAATAAATGTCAAAAAGGCTGTTTTTAACGCTGTCCGTTTAGCTTTTGCTAACCTTGAAGTTCCGCAAAGTTGGTTGCGATTTGCGCTGATTTATCTTGGTGTGCGAAACGGAAGATTTGAGATTCGTTTTCTTTTGATTATGAAAATCATTTACTTCCTGCGGCATAAGTTGCCGATGCGCGCCGACGGGAAGCAGTTTGTCGGAGATATGTCCGATGGAAATACGGCGCAGTTTGACGACCGAATGTCCGATGGTATCGAACATTTTGCGAATCTGTTGATTATGTCCTTCGTAGAGCGTAACTTCATACCAGCCATTTTTCTTGGTGGAATTTAATTCTTTTATTTCGGCGGGCGCGGTTTTGAAACCGTCTTCTAGCAAAATTCCGCGCCGGAGTTTGTTGATCGCGTTTTCGTTGGGCAAACCTTTGACTTTGACATCATAAATCTTTGGAATTTTTTTGGAAGATGCGACAAAATTTGTAAATTCGCCGTCGTTGGTCAGAATTATCAAACCTTCCGTATTGTAGTCGAGCCGTCCGACGGGGTGAACTTTTCCGAAACTCGACGGAATCAAATCAATCACGAGCTTTCTGCCTTCCGGGTCTGCCGCGCTAGACAGATAACCTTTCGGTTTATTGAGCAGAAAATAAACATTTTCGCGCTTTTCCAACAAAGGATTGATGAGTTTGCCGCTGACTTTTATATGATCGGTTTCCGGGTTCGCCTTCGTGCCGAGTTCGGTGATGATTTCGCCGTTGACGGTAACTTCACCTTTTGAAATCATCTGTTCGGCTTTTCGGCGAGATGCAATTCCCGCTTGTGCGATTAGTTTTTGTAAGCGTTCCATAAAATTTGTTCGGTGGTAAATTGTAAATGGTTAATGATGAATATGGAAACTTAATCTTCACATTTACCATTAACCATTTATATTTTGCAGTTATTTCTTATTTTGATCTCGGCGAAACCGGCACATATTTGTCCATCGAAGCGTTAATTTGCAAATAAATCTGCGTTTCGCGCGGAATCAGATTGCGCCAGTTCGTGCCGCCGCGTTTGATGTAACCGGCAAGCCGCGCGGGGTTTGAATTGTAACCCGCCGACATCAATTCGGCAGGCGTAGCGACACCGTTTTCAATCGCATCATAAATCGTGTTGCTCGCTATCAAATCGTCCCACGTCATCTGCATATAAAGCAGCATCGCCGTCGAAGCGTTGATGTGATTTCGCATTCCTTCGACAAAATCCGGCATCAAATTGACATTGAAATAGCGTGAACGAATCATTCTGTAAGTCGCAGGAATCATCTGCACCATTCCGCCCGCGCCCGCGCTGCTGACCGAATAACGATAAGTTTGTCCTTCGTTTAACGCGTACAAAGCGAAAATATCGTTGAAAATAACCGGATGAGATTCGGTGCGAAAACGCAGATGGTCAACGTGTTCGACGACCGACAGGCGTTCCGCCATATCCGTTACTTCCGGCGAAATGATAATGGCTTTTTTCTTCAGATTTTCCCGCGCCGCGTCAATCGTATTTCGCACATAAAGTCTGCCCGCGCTGACGACTTCCGGCGTAACAATTCCGGTGTGCGTCGAAATATAATACGCCGTTTCGATATAAACGCCGTTGCGAACAACCGGATATTGGACGAGAAGAGGCATCTGCACACGGTTTTGCGTGTCGGTAATCATCACCGGCGTATTGACCCCGTTGGCGCGAATGATGCGAACCATGATGAATTTGCCGTTGTCCGTCGTCAAACCCATTTGCGCGTCGCGCGACAAAAATGCGTCTTTCGTCATCACGGCGTAATCAACTTTTGCATCTGCGTAATCATAGAAAGCAAGCCGAACGACCTCGGTCTGTAAATAATCGTCGGTGATCGCCGTCTGAACGGGTCGCCCCGACATTTGCCGCTTGGCTTCGGCAATTTTCTTTTTTATTTCTCTGAAACTCAGAGGTTTATAAAATATCGGCTGCGATGGTGTCGTCGTTGTCGGAACGGCTGTTTCAACAGCAGTCGGCGTTTGAGTAATCGGCGTTGCCGCCGGCTGCTGTGTCGGAGTGCGCGTCGGAGTCGGCGTTGGCGCGGGCAAATTATCTTTTACGACGACGATTTTTCGCGCCGGTGTCGGCGAAGGAGAAGGTGTCGGATTTGTTATAATTCGGTTTCGCGTTACTTTAGGCGATAAATCGTTTGATTGTGCAAATATGACCACAGGGAGAATACTGAAGACACAGAAGCCGATTAAAATTTTTGATTTCATAATACTTTGACGTTGAGTTTTGCAAGTCGTGGCGTGATTGCCGTTGAACTTCTTAACTGCGGCGGAATGTTGGCGATTCCAATTATAAAGATTCGCTCATTCGACAAAAGGTTGTCAAATGCCATGTAATAATTTATAGCTTTGACAAATTTTTGTTATGGTTATTTTTAATTTGTTGGTAAGACACATTTACGATATAAATAAAATTTCTCATAAATCAAAATAACTTTTAATCAAACTTTTAATATGAAAAAACTTTTTGGAACAGACGGAATGCGCGGAGAAGCAGGCGCGTTTCCGCTCGATAAAAATACGATTGAAATTGTCGGCAGTTCGCTGGCGCGGCAATTTCGTGAAAAACTCGGCAGAGAACCGCGCTTTGTCATCGGACGCGACACGCGCGAATCGGGCGATTGGATTGAAAATTCGTTTTGCAGAGGCGCGATTTCCAACGACGCGCAGTGTGAGTCGGCAGGAATTATCACTACGCCGGGCGTAGCTTTTTTGACAAAAAATGACGGCTTTGATGCCGGAATCGTCATCAGCGCGTCGCACAATACTTTTGAAGATAACGGAATCAAAATTTTTTCGCCAAACGGAAGAAAAATTGACGAAGCAACCGAAAGGGAAATTGAAAATGATATTTTTCAAAATAAACAATTCAAAATAAACAATTCAAAATTCAAGATCGAAAATTCAAAAGCAGTCGAGATGCAAAATGAATATTTGAATTATTTGTTTGGTGAATTTACAACGCTTTCGCTCGAAAATTTGAAAATAGTGATAGATTGCGCCAACGGCGCGGCATCGAATCTTGCCCCAAAATTATTTAAACAATTCGGCGCGGAAGTTTCCGCTTTTAACAACGAGCCGGATGGATGCAACATCAATAAAAATTGTGGTTCGCTTCATCTTGAAACTGTGCAGAAAAAGGTTTTGGACGAAAAAGCCGATTTTGGCGTGGCATTCGACGGCGATGCCGACCGTTCACTTTTTGTTGACGAAAAGGGAAACTTAGTTGATGGCGACGCGGTTTTGTGGATTATGGCGAATCATCTGCAAGCCGAAAATAAATTAAATAATCAGACGGTTGTGGCAACCGTAATGAGCAATATCGGTTTGGAAATCGCGCTTAATTCCAAAAATATCAAACTTTTACGCACGGCAGTCGGCGACAAATACGTTTTGCAGGAATTATTAAATACAAATTCGTCAATCGGCGGCGAACAATCGGGACACATAATTTTCCCGGATAAAAGTCTGGTCGGCGACGGAATGATGACGACGCTTTTTCTGCTCGAAGCGATGCGCGAAAATAATAAAACTCTTTCAGAATTAACCAAAGGCTTTACGCAATATCCGCAGATTTTGGTCAACGTCAAAGTCAAAGAAAAACGCGCCTTTGAAGAAGTCAAAGAAATTACTGAGGCTGCCGCCGAAATTGAAAAAGAACTCGACGGCAAAGGTCGCCTTCTGCTTCGATATTCGGGAACGGAAAATTTGGCGCGAGTGATGATTGAAGGCAAAAATCAAATGGAAATTGAAGCACAGGCAAATTCTTTGGCGGAAATTATCAAAAAAAGTTTGAGTTAAAAAAACAAATTAACCCGACTTGCCAAACTAAATTGAAAAATTGTATATTTATCTAACTGAAACGGTAGGTGAAACCTCCGTTTCAAGTGGTTGCTGGGGTGAGGACAGTAACTACGAATTGGCAGGTGCGGTACACTTCCACGTTGCTTCGCCTGCCCTATCTTTTTTAAACCGCCTTTTATTTTCAGCCCTGTTTTATAAACCAAATTAAAAATTTCAATGGAAATTCGATTTTTATGAAAAAAGTTTCCGTCAAACTAAAAGGCAATCTGCATCAATACGAAATTAAAATCGGACACTCTCTGTTGAATGTTTGCGGCGACTGGGCGCGGAAATCTCTTTCCAACGAAGCCAAAAAAATCACGATTGTTACAAATGCCAAAGTTTTCGGCTTGTATGGCGAAATTGTCAAAAGCGGGCTTGAAAAGAGTAATTTTGAAGTTTTAGTTTGTAAAATCGGCGACGGCGAAAGATATAAAAGTTTTCACACACTCGAAAAAACTCTAAAATTCCTCAGCGAAAATAAATTAAAAAGAACCGACGCAGTGGTCGCGCTTGGCGGCGGTGTCGTTGGTGATTTAGCGGGTTTTGCCGCTTCGATTTATTTGCGCGGAGTTTCTTTTTTGCAAATTCCGACAACTCTTTTGGCGATGATTGATTCTTCCGTCGGCGGAAAAACCGCCGTTAATACAGAGTTCGGTAAAAATCTAATCGGAACTTTTTATCAGCCGAACGGCGTTTTGATTGATATTGAAACATTAAAAACTCTGCCGCGCCGTGAACTCGTCGCCGGATTTTGCGAAGCCGTCAAACAAGGCGCAATCGCCGACCAAAATCTTTTTGATCAAACAGCCGAATTTTTGGAAAATCACCCGTTAAAAAATTTTAAAAAGCATTTTCTCAACCTAAATTTTCTCACTGAAATCGAAAATTTACTCGCCGCCCAGGTTGCTTTTAAGGCAAAAGTCGTTATCAATGACGAACGCGAAAGCGCACAGAGAACGGACGCTAAATCACGGAAAATCTTAAACTTCGGACACACGCTCGCCCACGCGCTCGAAAAAATTACCGACTACAAATACTTCAAACACGGCGAAGCCGTCGGTTATGGAATTTTATTTGCCGCCGATTTATCAAAAATGCTCGATATATTTGATGAAAATGAATTAAAATCTTTAAACGATGTTTTGCATCGAGTCGGAAAACTTCCCGACACAAAAAATATCGAGATAAAAAAGATAATTGAAGCCTTCGCATTTGATAAAAAGGCAATCGGAGATTCGCTTCAATTTATTCTCTTGGAAGGCATCGGCAAGCCCGTAATCTTACAAAACAAAGATATTCCCGCATCAAAAATTCAAAAATCTCTCGAAACGGTTTTGCACAAATAAATTTGCTCCGAAATTTTTGTGTCAGAGGTTATTCAACAAAAGTGAGTAAAATAATGAAAAAACAAAGTTCGGAACGCGACGGCGACGGTGTCAAATTTGTGCCTGTTTTGGTAACAAAGAATAACTTAACTTATTTTTCAATTAGACGGCAGCTAATACTCGCGGAGTTCTGAGGCTTTGCAATTGCACCAAACCGTTCGGTGCGTCAGCCAGCCAAGTCGTCGGACAAACGCCGCAGGTCGTGCATTTTTCAACCGCCGGACACGGTTTTGAAGAAAGTGCTTCCTGCGATTTTTCGTGTTCGGTTTTCAAGAATTCAAACGAAAGCCCAGAATCTATGATTGACCACGGAAGAAATTCGTCGTAGCTTCGATTTCGTGAAGTATGAAAAGCCGCGTCAATTCCGGTTTCTCTTAACGCTTCCTTTAAATTACCTTTATTTCTCGCGGCTGATTCGATAACTTTTGAAATAGTTCTGTCGCCGGAAGAAAATAACGCTTGTTCGTGCGCGATTCGCGCCGACATTGCGCGAACTTCGACATTTGGGATTTTTGCTAAATTTTTAGAAACCCATTTCAAGCGAGTTTTTAACTCTTTTTCATCGCAAACCGCGTCCCATTGAAACGGCGTGTTCGGTTTCGGCACGAGTCCGTTTAACGACGGAATGATTTTTCCGGCGCGTCCGAATCTTTTTCCTGCTTCGAGCATTCGGTCTTTTATTCGCTCGACTAAAACCAACATTTCTTCTAAATCTTCATAAGTTTCCGTCGGCAAACCAACCATTAAATAAAGTTTGACGGTCAACATCCCACGATCAAAAACCGCGCCGCAGATGTCAACGATTTCGTCATTAGTCAGATTTTTATTGATAACGCGCCTCAATCTGTCAGAACCGGTTTCGGGCGCGACGGCAATTTGCTGATCGTTCGATTCGACGAGCGCGTCAAGCAATTCTTCGGAGATTTGGTCGAGACGAAGCGATGAAACGGTGATTTTATATTCCATCTTGCGAAGTTCGCTCAAAATCGTCGAAATTTCAGGATGATCGCAAACGGCGGTTGAAACAAGTCCGATTTTGTTAGTTTTTTCGCGCCATTCCGCAGCTTTCGCCAAAATATCTCGCGCCGGAACAACACGCGGCGGATAATAATTATAACCAGCCCAGCAAAACCGGCAGCCTTGCGAACAGCCGCGCGAAATTTCAACGAGAAGTCTGTCGCCCATTTCAGCGCCCGGCGACCAGACGGAAGTTGACGGCGCGAAAACGTCTTGATTCATCAAAAAATCAATAACTTCGGTTTCGTTGCGCTTAATTGCACGGCGCAAAGTTCCTTCCTTCGGATTAGCGGCGGCAAGTGCGCGTCCGACTCTTTTCGGAACGCCTTTTTCTTTCGGCAGATAATTGAAAACCGTGCCGTCGTCGTTGTAGATCACATCGTAAAGCGACGGAATATAAAAACCGCGCCCGATTTTGGCGAGATTTAATAAAATGTCTTCTTTGTTGCCATATTCTAAAATCGCGTCAACCAGTTGAAACGCGAGAATTTCACCTTCGCCGACGGCGATGATATCCGTAAAATCGGCAATCGGTTCGGGATTGAGAAACGAAGCCGCGCCGCCCATTACGACAAGCGGATGAAAATGATTGCGGTCTTTTGACCAAACGGGAATCTGCGACATTTGCAGCATCCGCGCCATATTCAGATAATCGGTTTCAAACGAAATCGAAAAAGCGAC
>JBDTSO010000072.1:0-10214 GCA_039931085.1 Acidobacteriota bacterium
GTCAGATTAACCAAGCGACAAACTGTAATTTTACACACGACCAATGGTCCAATCGGCGGCGGCACTTTTCGTCTTCGTTTGAGCGGCGCGGGCTTGTCCGACAGCAATTCTGCAAAAACAAGTGAAAACAGCCAAATTGGCGAAAATAATCGAAGCGAAAGGAATAGTTCAAGCAACCTGATAAATATTCCGACTAGTGGAACTTTGCGAATCAGGATGAAGGACGGCTCGACCAAAGAGATTGATTTGAGTCTTATCCGGGAAATTTCCGTCAAGCCGTAATATTCAACAGCAAAAATCCTTATAACTATTTGCTTTGACGGCTTTAAAAATTAACTCTTTCACACGCTGATCTGTAGTTTTTCATTAACGAGCCGTGCGAGTAAATTAATTGTGCCGAAAATTATGTTCTTGGCAGAATCATTTTATTTTCTGAGCCAACCGAACAAAGCATTTACGGTAATATCACGGTTGGTTTCATAAATTGCGCGTGTCAACGGAATGCCCATCGGACAAACTTGGATACAGTTTTGCGCGTTACCGCAGTTGGTAATGCCGTCGTCTTGTGTCAAACCTTCGAGCCGTTCGTCAATCGTAATTTTGCCGGTCGGGTGCATATTAAAAAGTCGCGCCTGTGCAATCGCCTGCGGTCCGATATAGTCGTCGTCGTGGTATTGCGGACACGCTTCCAGACAGCAGCCGCACGTCATACAGCGCGAATAAGCGTAGCGTTCGGCTTGCGTTTGCTGCGAAGTGTGCGGTCCCGGACCCAAATCATAACTGCCGTCGAGTTCGATCCAAGCGTGAACCTGCTTCAAATGATTAAACATCCGCGAACGGTCAACGACCAAATCACGCACATTCGGAAATTTCGACATCGGTTCAAGCGTAATCGTATTGTCGCCGGACGCGACGAGCAAGTCGTCAACCAGAGCCGAACAACTTTGACGAACTCGCCCGTTAATGACCATCGTGCAGATGCCGCAAACCTGTTCCAGACAATTCATATCCCAAACCGGCGGCGTAGTTTGCTTGCCGTCTTTCGTAACGGGATTTTTCCGAATATCCATTAGTGCGGAAATCACATTCAGATTTTTGCGATACGGAATTTCAAAAGTTTCCGTATAAGCCTCCGCACCGAGTTTTTCGCGCCTTTGGATTTTCATTTCAATATTTTTCGGCGGATTCGTTAATTTCTTTTTTTCGTTGTGTCCGTTTGCTTCGCTCATAAATTATTTGATTATTTCAACTCGCTGATAGATTTCGCCTAACTCTAGTTCAACTTCGATTGATGTAAATTCTACGCGACTTTTCAACCAGATTGTTGCCTGATATTTCCAGGTTCCGTCATCTTCACGCTTAAACTGTTCGACTTTCGCTTTGTCCTGCGAAACCAAAATGTATTCCTGCAAGTTTTCCAAAGTCTGATATGCGGCAAATTTTTCGCCTCTGTCTTTGGCTTCGGTGCTATCGGATAAAACTTCGACAATTAAAATCGGATTTACAATCGTGTCGGTGCGTTTTTTATAGAATTCTGGCTCATAGCAAATTACTAAAACGTCCGGGTAATAAAATTTTCGATAACTTTCAACACGAACTTTGACATCGGTTGTCAGCGATTCGCAATCTTTCTTTAACTTACCGCCAAAAGAACGATCAACATTTGAGGTAATTCGAGCGTGATTGAGCGAACCGCCCGCCATTGCGACGATTTCGCCGTTTTCATATTCACTTCGATATTCGGCTTTTTCTTCCAAAGCTAAATATTCTGCGGGCGTGTATTTTTTACTTTTCGGTAATACAGTAATTTTCTAAGTTTCCTCAGATTCGTCATCTTCGTGAATTTCTTCAAATGATTTGCCGTCTTTAACTTGCGCGTCTTTCTCGTTGACGATATTTTGCCTGTCCGTATTTTCCGGTTTGTCCTCAAAACCTTCCGGCACGATTTGCGATGCGCCGTTTTCTTTTAACGGTAAACCTTCTTTTTTCGCTTCCGCCGCGCCTGCCGCTTTTGCTTTGTTGCCGCTCGAATAGTCCCGTTTGCGCGGTTCGAGCAAGCCGATGTCAACGGCTTCATAAGACAAAACAGGTCCTTCGCCGGAATACTCGGCAATAGTCGTTTTTAGCCATTCGTCATCATTGCGCTCCGGGAAATCGGGTTTGTAATGTGCGCCCCGCGATTCATCACGATTTAACGCGCCGAGCGTAATAACACGCGCCAGTTCGAGCATATTTTTCAATTGCCGCGCCTGCGGAACGGCTTGCGTCGCCCACAAATTTGAATCGTTGATGGAAATTCTTTGGTATCTGTCCATCAATTCGAGAATTTTGTCGTCCGTCGCCTGCAATCGGTCGTTGTAACGCACGACGGTTACGTTGTCGGTCATCACTTTGCCCAACTCTTCGTGAATTTTATATTGATTTTCCGTCCCCTTGTTTTTGATAATCTGCGTATTGATCGCCTGTTGTTTTCGCAGTTCGGCATCGTTAATCCCGTTCGTTTCGGTATTTCCGCGCTCGACGTTTTTAGCATAGTTGATTGCAGACGGCGCGGCGGTAAATCCGGCGTAAACACACGAAAGAAGGGAGTTCGCGCCCAAACGATTTGCGCCGTGAATCGAATAATCACATTCTCCGGCGGCAAAAAGTCCGGGAATATTCGTTTTCTGCTCGAAATCAACCCATAAACCGCCCATCGAATAATGAACGCCGGGGAAAATTCGCATCGGCACGTAACGCGGATCATCGCCGACAAACATTTCGTAAATTTCAAGAATCGCGCCGAGTTTCGCGTCCAAAACTTCTTTAGGAATATGCGTCAAATCGAGAAACACCTGATTTTCGCCGCCGATTCCGTAACCGTCCAGACAAACTTGAAAAATCTCGCGCGTGGCAATATCACGCGGCACGAGATTGCCGTAAGCCGGATATTTTTCTTCAAGAAAATACCAGCGTTCGTTCGCCGGAATGCTCTGCGGGGCGCGTTTATCACCTTGATTTTTCGGCACCCAAACACGCCCGCCTTCGCCTCGCGCCGACTCAGACATCAGGCGCAATTTATCTTCGCCCGGAATCGAAGTCGGATGAACTTGTATAAATTCGCCGTTCGCATATTTCGCGCCCTGCTGGTAACACGCCGAAACCGCGCTGCCCGTGCAAACCTGCGAGTTAGTTGATTTGCCCCAAATAAGTCCCGGTCCGCCAGTTGCCATAATCACCGCGTCGGCTTGAAATGCTTTTAATTCGAGCGTTTGCAAATTCATTGCAATTAGTCCGCGACAAACCTGATGGTCGTCCAAAACTAACGACAACATTTCCCAACCTTCAAATTTATTGACTTTGCCGTCCGATTCAAATTTGCGAACTTGTTCATCAAGCGCATAAAGTAATTGCTGCCCGGTTGATGCGCCAGCAAAAGCCGTTCGATGATGCAAAGTTCCGCCAAATCGTCGAAAGTCCAAAAGACCCTCTTTTGTCCGCGAAAACGGAACGCCCATTCGGTCAAAAAGATAAATGATCTGAGGAGCCATCTCGCACATCGCTTTGACGGGCGGTTGATTGACCAAAAAATCACCGCCGTAAACCGTATCATCAAAATGTTTCCAGGGCGAATCGCCTTCGCCTTTGGTGTTGACCGCGCCGTTAATTCCGCCCTGAGCGCATACCGAATGCGAACGCTTGACCGGAACAACCGACAGCAAATCCACATCGTGTCCGGCTTCGGCAATCTTCATCGTCGCCGCAAGTCCGGCGAGTCCGCCGCCGACCACTGCTATTTTAAGTCCGTTACTGGTTGCCATAATTTTCTATTGATTAATCAAAAACACTTTATAAATTTGTCTTTAAAACTTTTGCGGAATCACAATTTCGCTTTTCTTAGCTTCGCTGCAAAATGCAGTCGGCAGCAATCCGCACGGACGGACAAACGCGACAGCCGCATTTGTGCCGACAAAAAATAACAAAATTGATACGGCAACCGATGCGTATAGCGAATATTTCTGCGCCTTTTCGCCAATCACGATTCCCCAGTCAACCGCAAATAAAAATAAGCCGTAAGCCAGATGCCACGCCGTCGCCGCCACACCTAAAATATAGAAAAGCAAAATTCCGATGTTTTGAAATTCACGCGAAACGATTGAAAAGGCTTCGTTTGCGTGTCCGGCAACCGGCGTTGTGTTTAGACCCGGAATCATCCCGAATCTAAAATTCAGGATGTGAAACATCAGAAAAAAGAAAAGAAAAATGCCCGTTATACGTTGAAAAAGATAAAACCAATTGCGCCCGTAACCGTAATTTAAAACATTCGGGCGCATTTCCGCCGAGATAAAAATGCCGTAAATCGAATGATATAAAAGCGGAATAAAAATTCCAAAAATTTCAGCGAACAGTAAATACGGAATATCGTGAATGCCTTTAACGTGTTCGTTGAAACTTTCCCTGCCGCCCATCGCCGCCGAATTTGTGTATAAATGCACAAGAAAAAAAGTGCCGAGCGGAACGATGCCGGTTATCTGGTGCAATTTTCGGAGCAGAAATGTCCTACTTAATTTTATCGCCATTTTTCGAGCCTCTTTTGAATTTTTGATTGTTTGTTTTGAACTGCGTAAGATATTTTGGAATTTTATTGTCAAATCCGCAAATCCACAATCAAAAATCATTTAGTTTTTATAATACTGCCTTTTTTTAATAAGATAAAATGAATTCGCTTGCACTAATTGTTCAGAAATTCTTATAATTAAATAAATGCACATAGAAACATTAAAAGTATTTTGCGATCTGGTCGAGATGCAGAGTTTTTCGCTGGCGGCGGAGCGAAATTTTGTTACGCAATCTGCCGTCAGCCAGCAAATTAGGACATTGGAGGACAAATTTAAACGTCGTCTGCTGGAAAGAGTGCGCGGGCGGCGCGAGGTTCGGCTGACACCTTCTGGTGAAGTTTTTTACCGTGAATGCCAGAATGTGCTGGAAAGTTATAATCAACTCAACGAAAGTATGAGCGGACTCGTCGGCAAAATCAGCGGCACGGTCAAAGTCGCCACGGTTTACAGCGTCGGTCTGCACGAATTGCCGCCGAAAGTGCGCGAATTTATGACGAAGTTTCCGTCGGCGAAGATTGATTTGGAGTATTCGAGAACAACGCGCGTGATGCGCGATGTTCTTAACGGCACTGTCGAACTCGGCGTTGTCGCCTTTCCCGAACAAAAGCGCGGCTTGACGATTGTGCCGATGGCAAGCGACAGACTCGTCGTAATTTGTCCGCCCGACCACGAATTTGCCGAAAGAACGCAAATAAAAGTAACGGAACTGAAAGACCGCGATTTTGTTTTGTTTGAGCGAGACATTCCGACACGCAAGGCAACCGACAAAATTTTAAAATCCTACGGCGTTGAAGTCCGCAAAGTCGCCGAATTCGACAATGTGGAAACCATCAAACGCTCTGTCGAAGTCGGTTTCGGTCTGGCAATCGTGCCGCATCCGAGCGTGATGGACGAAGAAAAAAACAATCAGCTTTCCGTCGTCGAATTAGCCGAAAAAGACTGGATTCGTCAAGTTGCGGTGATTTATCGAACTGATAGAACACTTTCGATTGCGGCGAAAAAGTTTGTGCAGCTTTTAGAAAAAAAACCACAAAAATTATAAAAATTATGTCTTTTGACTTTAAATAGATCACGATACAAACAACAATTAATTTCTGTTTTAGTTTGACCTGAATCTTTATTATTCTACGGCTTTTTTACTAAATCCCGCTCAAAATCGCCCTAATACCCCTAACTGAATCACACCATCCAGATTAAGCAGCGGACGGGAAACCGCCTTTTCACTGGTGTAATCAATCTCGCCTTTGAAGTCTCCTTTAGCAAAGATTCCCAACTTCAAACCGCCCGGACCCGGTTGGTTTATCACGCGCAGCGTATAGCTGGCGTTTCCGCTTGCTCCGACACCAAACTCGGTTGGTCCTGCGATTTTCTTCAAATCGAAAATAGGACTAATACCCCAATTAAAGCCAAAATTAATATCACCAATCTTTTTTATCGGATTCGGTACTGCCCCAATGATCGTTGTACGAAACGGAAAATTTGGAGGAAGTGTTTCCAGAAGTTGGACAATTTGATTAAAACTACGCACCGCCGGATCTTGGGGATCGTTACGGGTGGGAACAGTGATTGATAAATTCAGTGTCTGCCCCTGTGAACTCAGCGACGGAATAGATGTAAAACTGGAGGGAAATAACTTAATCGGAGTAAAACTAGGCAACACCAGCGGCGGAATTAAACTTGGCGGACTAATGCCCGGTTGTTGCGGAAATCCGCCGGAACCAAATTGCGGTTGATTTAACTGTAACTTTGGCACAATGCCCAAAGCCACAGCCAGTGTTTCGTTTTCGAAAAGTTTTCCGTTGGTCTGATTTCCAACAACTCCATCCGTTTGTAAACCATTCGATTTCTGAAATTCCATAACGCGGGCTTGTGTAGCCGGTCCGAATCTGCCGTCCACGACTAAAGGAATCAAACGACGAATATGAAAATTCAACACATCCTGAACGGCACGGACTTCATTTCCTTGATCTCCGATTTGCAGTTTACGAGCCATAACAATACTCCTTATAACAATAATATTACCTATAATCTCAAAAAAGATTTTTATCTTTTTATGAATGACGATAATCCGTTACAACTTTGCCGCTATTTATAACTTTGCGGAAATTTTAAAAATAAAAAGCGTCTAAAACATTAGACGCTTTTTTATTCACTTATTTTCCTTTACTTTACTTCCTATCCTTAAAACTATCGTAAAGTTCGGTATGCCGACTCGTCAGCGGCAGCATTCGTCCGTTGATAAATAAATGTTTGACATTGGTGCGCGGCTCTAAAATATCACCGTCGGTAACAACTATGTTTGCCATTTTTCCGACTTCGATTGAGCCGAGTTTGTCGGCAATTCCCAAAATCTGCGCCGGATAAAGTGTTACGGATTTTAACGCTTCGTCTTTTGCCAAACCATACGCGCCCGCCAAACCTGCGTGATACGGCAAATCGCGCACTTCCGAACCGTCGTTGCCGGTCGAGATACAGAATTTTACACCGGCTTGTGCCATTTTCATCGGCGCGGAAAATAAATAATCATAATCGTCGTCGTCCTGCACGGGCAAATTATAAATATTTGTGAAAATGACGGAAATATCATTTTTCTTTAACTCGTTCGCCGCTTTCCACGCTTCCTGTCCGCCGAGAATAATTCCTTTGACCTTTGTTTCGCCGACGAATTTCGCCACGCCGCGAATGTCGCGTTCGCGTTCCGCATTGAAAATTATTGGTTTTTCGCCGCGAATATACGGAAGCAAGGCTTCTAGTTTCAAATCAACCGGAACGGACGGCAAAGTTTTATCTTTTGCATAAGCATCTTTCACTTTGGCGTAATTTTCCGCGTCGGCGAAAAGTTTTTTCAAATCTTCGAGCTTTTTGTCCCGATTTTTGAGGGCTGCGCTGAAATCAACCGTTTGCGGTCCGGTGAACGGATTAAAACCCGTGAAAGTTGTAACGCGCGGATAGTTAATAACGAGTCCAAAAGCCGGAACAATCGCCATTTCCGATTGTGTCGAACCATTTAGATTAATAATCGCCGATTGTCCCGGAATAATTCCGCTGACCGGCAAAGTCATTACGGTCGTGATACCGTTGACGCGCGTTACATTAACGTGCGTGCTGTGCGGATTGATGCCGAGAATCGCTTTGATATTGGAGTTCATATCGCCCGTTTCGGCAACATCAATCGAGCCGGGAACGCCTTGTCCGATTTCGATCAAACCGAGGTTTGTTCCTGCGTCAATCATTCCCGGATAAACGCTCAAACCTCGCGCGTCAATTTTTTCCGCGCCAGCCGGAATCACCGCGTTTGCGCCGACTGCCGAGATCTTTCCGTTGCTGATGACAACCGTGCCATTTTCAATCGTCGCACCGGAAACCGTTACGATTCGCGCATTTGTAATTGCAAAAGTTCCCGCTTTGCCCATTACATTCTGCTCCGAACCGTCATTCTGCGCGAAAATATTAGTTAGCAAAAAACACACGGCACACAGCGAAACCGCAACACGAAGAAAATATTTTGACAAATTGAAAAACATATTTCTTTTATTTTCCATTTTCCATTTTCCATTTTCCATTTTAACGATTTCCTCCGTCGCCGAATTCGGCATCATCTCTGTCGCCGCGCCGTTTTTCAGCTGGAATTTTCGGCGAAGTTCCGCCGCTTCCCGGTGCTTTATTGACATCTAGTTTTTCCAACGCTTCGCGTTCCTTTTTCATTTCGTCGCGCATTGCCAAATCTTTTGCGCGATCAAAAAATACTTCGCCTTCGATCATCGTCATTTCCGGGTGCGAATAAACGCTGAACGGGTGTGCCGACCAAATTACGATGTCGGCATCTTTTTTCTCTTCAATCGAGCCGGTGCGTTTGTCAATTCCGAGTTGTTTCGCCGGATTGAGCGTAATCATTTGCAGCGCGTCCTGTTCCGGCACGCCGCCGTATTTTTCAACCTTTGCCGCATCCAAATTCAAACGGCGCATTCTTTCGTCGGAATCGGAATTGATCGAAACATTAACGCCCGCTTTCCACAAAAGATAAGCGTTATAAGGAATCGCGTCGAAGGCTTCGAGTTTGTAACCCCAACTGTCTGTAAAAATCGAAACTCCGGTGCCGCGTTTGGCGATTTCCGGCGCGATTTTATAGGCTTCGAGTCCGTGCTGCAAAGTTGCGACCTTGAAACCGAATTCGTCGGCAAGCAGCATCAAATTTAAATGTTCGTCGGAACGATAGCCGTGCGCGTGAACGAGCCGTTTGCCTTCCAAAACTTCAACCAACGGTTCGAGTTCCAAATCACGGCGCGGCGGTATGGCAGTTTTGTCGTTTTTGGCGACTTTGGCGCGATATTCGTCCCATGACTGCTTATAAGTTTGAGCGCGAAGAAATGCGTCGCGCATAACTTCCATCACGCCCATTCTCGTTCGCGGATAGCGCGTTTCCTGTCCCGGACGAGGCTGAAAATTCGTGCGCCGGACGTTTTCGCCGAGTGCGAATTTTATTCCTGGCGGCGCGTCAGGAATCGGAAAATCTTCAACCGGATGACCGTATTTGAATTTGACAACCGAATTTTGTCCGCCGATAGAATTTGCCGAACCGTGCAGCAGATTCGCCGTCGTTACGCCGCCCGCCAATGCACGGTAAATTGCAATATCCGTCGGATTCAAAACATCGCGGACGCGCGTCATTGACGTAACCGAATAAGAACCTTCGTTAATCGCGTCGAGCATCGAGTGCGAATGGCAGTCAATGATTCCGGGCGTAACAAATTTGCCCGTCGCGTCAATAATCTGCGCGTTTGAAGACGCTTTCAAATTTTTGCCGATCTTCGCAATTTTGCCGTTTTGAATGAGAATATCCGTATTCTCAAGCGTCCCGCGAACCGCCGTCAAAACCGTCGCGTTGCGAATCAAAACATCATTTTGCTTTTTCGCCTGCGCCGAAACCGCGGCGTTAGAAGCCGTCAGTAAAAATAAACTCAAAAGTAAGAAAGCCGTTAGTTTTCTCATATTTTATTTCCTAAAATTTCCTTTTTAATCGAACTTATTCATAAATTAATTTGAATCGGTGAAGGCATAAATTTACGGAGTCTTTGTTCCGCTAAACGGAACCGCGCCCTGCGGCGTTGTAAATGTGCCGCTGACTTGATTGCCGTTGATTGTGCCTTTGACAAAAACTTCTACTTCGGAACCACCGAACTGAACCGTTATATTAAATGTAAAACCGTCAGACGTAACCTTTCCGTCCTTGAGCGGAACACTGCCGAGTTGTGATTCGAAAGTTCCGGTCAAATTTTCGTTTTGCTGTGTTAAATTCAAAGTTCCCTCAATCGGCTGTCCGGGAATCTCGATATTTATTGAATAATTTCCGCCGATAACCGCCGCCGTTCCGGGCTGTGTTGTGCCGGTCGGCGTTTTACCGGTTGGTTTCGCCGGAACTTTCGGCTCGAAAAGTCTGCCGTCAACAAAAACCTGCGTAATCACTTTGGACTTATCAAAAACATCGCCTTTTGAAACGACTAAATTGGCGATTTTGCCTTTTTCAATCGAGCCTAGCCGATTTTCGACACCGAAAATTTCCGCCGAAGATAAAGTCATCGCCCGAACTGCATCGTTTTTATTCAAACCGTTTTTGAC
>JBDTSO010000073.1:0-10200 GCA_039931085.1 Acidobacteriota bacterium
GCGTCGGCGATAAATTTTCGGTGAAAAATGCCGCGTGAAATATAACCTTCGGCTAAAATAGCGACTTCTTCGGCGAGTTCGAGATTTTCAAGCGATTTTATCAGTTTTAAATAACCGGTGCGGTGCGGTTCGCTCACTTGTTCGAGTTCGCGCTGAACCAGAATCGAACTGAAAGCCCGATATTCCGTCAGTTCGTGTTCCCACCAGCGAATCGTCAAATCGCGCCGGAACGGTTCGCCGTTGTCAAGATACGCCCCGACAACTGAAGTTTCTAAATATAAATTCTGTTTCATTCTTCTTTAGTTCAAAGTTCAAAGCTCAAGGTTCGAAGTTCATTTGCTAACCTTGAACTTTGAACCTTGAACTTTGAACTATTTTGAGATCGGCACAAAAATTACTTTAGAATTTGTGAAATCAAAGGTCAAGCTGTAGTTTTTCAGAAAATTTCCGCCTAAAATTCCGGCTTGTTCAAAACCGGACGTTTCGTTGATCATATTTAAATCAAGCGAAATTGCCATAACGCTCTCGCGGCTGTGTGTCCCGAACGTAACGCGCGGAAGTAAAAATTGCGGCACATTTTCGGTAATTCCCGCCGCGCCGATAACGCGCATTTTTTCTTCCCTGATAAAGCGGCTGATTTCCTTTAAGCCCGCTATATCGTGCGAGATAACCGAAACGCTCGCTCCCGTGTCAACAATAAAATTTAAAGGTGCTTCAATACCTTCGAGTTGAACCTCACCGCTTAAAAAACCACTCGAAGTAAGACGCAAGGGCAGTGATAATACTTCACTGACATTTTTTTGGTTTTCCCTTAAATCCTTTTTTTTCAGCGTGAACGTAGAATTGCCGTAATCAACCGTTGTTAAAAATTTTGAAATTAGCGACAAGCCGATATAACCGTCAATCTGGTCGGCGTTGGAATGAAATTCACGAATATAAACCGGCACGTTTTTAATTTTTACGTCACCGATGTAAAGATTTTTCAAGAAACCGTAGATTATTTCAAATTTTCCGTCACCGCCGATAGCCCGCGCCAAACCTCCTTTGGTAATCGGTTTGATTTTTAATTTTTTTGCCGTTTCTTTGGAAATTACCGAAATCCCCGAACCCGTGTCCAACACGAAATTTAACGGCACGTCTTTATCATTCGCTTTAACTTTTATAACCGGACGATTATTTATCAGTTCAAAAGAAACTTTTGTTTGTTGATTGCCGCTCGAATTATACAGTGATGATTTTAAGCCGAGAAAACGCAGAAAATTAATGAGTCCTTTAATACGATCACGTCGTTCATAGTCATTTTGCGGTGAAATTTGCAGAAATTTTTCGTAAGCCTCCGCCGCTTCCTTGTAATTTTCAGCCCGTGCCGAAACTTGTGCGAGAGTAAACAAAAAATCCGGTTCGTTCGGCGCGTAATAGACGGCTTCGCGCAAATTTTCAAGACTTTTATTAATATGGTTTTCGTAAAAATCGAGTGTTCCCAAACCAGCCCACGCCAGAGCTTCCGTTCTGTCAATCTGCAAAGCGTTAGTAAATGAAATTTTAGCACTCGGAAAATTTCCCGCGCCCAGAAGCGTCGCACCTAAAACCGCAAATGCGCGGGAATTTTTTTGGTCGGCTTTGGCAACTTCAAACGAAAAATCATACGCTTCGACCAATCGCCTTTGTTTCATCAAAATATAAGCGAGAGCGAGTTTGGCTTTCGCGTCCTGTGAATCTATTTTCAAAACGCGGCGCAAAATTTCCTCCGCCTGCGTCATTTCACCTTTGCGCGTGAGTTTTTCCGCCTGTTTGATAAGCCCGCGCGTATCGTCGGAAATCGTTTGCTGCGTGTCATCATTCGCCTGTATCGAAACCGCAAAACCGATAACTAATAAAATAATACAAATTAAACTGATTAAACGCTTACTGTGGAAAGGAAACCGAATAACGCCCGTCAAAAAAACTTTATACTTCATAAAACGCTCCTTTCCTTTTCGGATAAATTTTTATTTAAGAATTTCGCCCGTTTTCAGCGACCACAAAACCAAATCGAGTTCATCAAAATCAATCTCCGCCGAATCCGCCAGTTTTTTTAGTTGATTTTCAATCGTCAAATATTTTAATCGTGTGCTTGGCGGTTTCGCGTCGTCAATAATTTTCAGTTCGGCAAGACTTCGCAAAACGTGCTTGTCTAAAATGGCGTAACCTTTAAAACCGATATTTCGCAGAAAATGGCTGGCTTCTTTGTAGCCTAAACCTTTGATTCGTTTTTCTTTAACGAGCCAGTCGCGCCGTTCGAGATGATTGTTGAAACTTTGTAATTTCCGGCGCAGGCGCATTTCACAATGTTCCTGCAAAAATTTACGCGAAGCGACAATATAACCTGCCCGCGCGTTCGGATAACGATGGTTTCCGCGCAAAGCATCGGCGAGTTCCGCGTGGTTTCCGTTTAGCAAAATCGGTCTGACAGCTTCAATAGAGCGAATTCCCATTTTTGCCGAACAGCCGCCGGTAAAGAAACAAAAAACCATTTCTTCCCACAACAGTTCGTCCGTTCCCGTTTCCCAAATCGCTTCAAATTCCTTTATTCGGGCGCGAATCTCTGTGCCTCGTTCGGAATATGCCGTTTTTATCTTTTCAATCGTTAAGGGCTGGTTTTCTTTTTTCACAAAACTTATTAATTTCAGCTTTATCTTATGAATTTTATTGATTAATTGTCAATATTTTTCAAATAAAAAACGCCGCAGCGAAAATTGCTTGCGACGTTTTTGCCGAATTAAATGTTAAACAGTTTTATATTTTATTTTTCCGTTGGCAGCAAATTTTGCAAAAATGCTCCTAGTTCTTTAACAAAACCGTTTGGAACTTCGTCGGGATTCGGCGTAAGTTTCATCATTTTCGCAACAATCGCCGAACCGACAACCGCCGCGTCTGCATAATGCCACGTTTCCGCAACTTGCGCGGCGTTTGAAATGCCGAAGCCAACGGCAATCGGTAAATCGGTAAATTTTCGCAGTCTTTCAACCAGATTTTCAGCATCGCTGCTCAATTCGGTTCGTGCGCCGGTTACGCCGGCGCGTGAAACGGCGTAAACAAAACCGCTTGCTTTTTCCGTAATTTTTTTAAGCCGTTCATCGCTCGAAGTCGGCGCGGCGAGCATTATCAACGCCAAATCTTTTTTTGCTAAAATCGCGCGAAATTCTCCGGCTTCTTCGGGAACTAAATCGGTTATCAAAACGCCGTCAACGCCCGCGTCTTTTGCTTTCACCGCAAAGTTTTCCAAACCGAACTGCAAAATCGGATTGAAATAGCTGAATAAAATAATCGGCGTTTCGCACTTTTCGGCGCGAACTTCCGCGACAATTTTTAAAATACCTTTGACGTTAATTTGATTTCGCAAAGCGCGTTCGCCGGAAGCCTGAATCGTCGCGCCGTCGGCGACCGGATCGGAAAACGGAACGCCGAGTTCGATAACTGTCGCATCTTGTTTCGCAAATTCTAAAATCAACTTTTTCGTCGTTTTTATGTCGGGATCGCCCGCCACGATAAACGGAATAAATCCGCCGCGATTCTCGGCTTTTAAAGAATTAAATTTTTCAGTTATTCGATTCATTTCAAATGATTTCAAACCTTTGTGTAATCGGTCAATGAAGTTTTATCTCCCAAAACCGCGCCCGCGCTGACCGAAACATTTCTGCCGATATGACAGCCGCGTCCGATGATCGCGTTTTCAATATGCGCCGAACTTGAAACGCGCGTGTGCGCCCAGATAACCGAATTTTCAATGATCGCTTTTTCTTCGACGTGAACACCTTCGCCGATCACCGAATTGATAATTTTGGCGTTCGGTTTAATTATGCAGTTTGCGCCGAGAAGCGAATTTTTATCAACAAACGCCGTCGTCGCTATTTCCGAATCACTTTGTTTTTCGAGTTTGAAACCTTTGATCCGATTATCTAAGAAATCGTGGTGAGCGTTCAAATAACTACTCGGATTTCCGATGTCGCGCCAGTAATTATTTTCTAGAACGTAAGCGTAAAAAGATTTTTTGTGATCTAAAAGCGCAGGGAAAACATTATATTCAAACGAATAATTTTCGCCTTCGGGAATTATGTCTAAAACTTCCGGCTCCAAAATATAAATTCCGGCATTGATATTGTTGGTCATCAAATCCTTGAGTTCTTCCGGTTTCGGTTTTTCCAAAAAACGCAAAACGCGATTTTCCGCGTCGGTTTCAACAAGTCCGTAAGCAGAAGGGTTTTCAACAGGTGTCAGCACAATTGTCGCTTGCGCCTCTTTTTGTTTGTGAAATTTGACGATTTCGGAAATGTTCGCGTCCGTTAAAATATCGCCGTTAAAAACGACGGTTGTTTCGCGGATTTGTTCAGCCGCAAATTTATACGCGCCGCCCGTTCCCATCGGTGAAGGCTCGGTTATATAGCGCAGATTAACGCCGCTGTCCAAATTATAACCGAGCAGATGTTCGATTTTATCGGGCTGATAACTGAGCGAAAGTGTAATATCTTTAATTCCCGCCCGCTGTAAAATCTCAATTTGATAGAGCAGAAAAGGACGATTTAACAGCGGCACAACAGGTTTCGGAGTATAAACCGTCAGAGGTCGAAGTCGTGTGCCTTTTCCGCCGGCTAAAATCAGTGCTTGCATAAAATTTTGCTCAATAATTGGTTATTGTAAAGTAGTTTTTGAGATTAAGGAAACGTGCTGAAAAATCAAAATTGGATAAATCATATCTTTTTACAGATATTCCGACTACATAAACTTCCGACTGAACATAAGGGAAAAACGGCGGCGCAGACTTATGCTCTTTAGGTTTTAAATCTAACAAGAAATGTTAAAATTCGTTGCCACATTTTGTAATAACATGCTAATTTATTTCTGTAGATTAAGCGGATAATTTAATCTGCCATCATTGTTTCTTCAAAAAGTTTAATCTCAAACTCTTCAATAAAAAAATTCAAACCTCAGAGGCATTTAATCCACAATGAGCTTCGATAAAACAAAAACAATACGGCAACCGCACCGAACTTGAAGAGCTTCGCTTGCAATTGGATGATTCTCTGCAAAAACTCGCCGCCGACACAAAACCCGTCGAGGAAATCGGGGTTGTTACCGAAGAAACAGTCGAAATTATTGATAAAAAACAGGTTGACCAATTTAGCGATCTGGCGAGCGAACTCGGTTTTGAAGATGGTGAAGGACAGGCGGAAAATGATTACGAAACTCATTATCATACGGCGGTTGCTTATCAGGAAATGGGATTGACGGAAGATGCCATCAAAGAATTTCAGGACGCGATCAGTCTTGTTACAACCGATGACGGAACACGCAGATTTTTCCAATGTTCAAATCTATTGGGACGTTGTTTTATGGAAAAGCAAGTGCCGAATCTCGCGCTGATGTGGTTTAAACGCTGTTTGGAAGTTGCCGGCTTGCGAGATGAAGAAAAACAGGCTTTATATTACGAGTTGGGCAACAGCTACGAAGCGGGAGGGACACGGAAAAGGCTATCGAATATTTTGAAAAACTCTATGCGGAAAATGTTGATTTTCGAGATGTCGGCAAGCGTTTGGAAAGTTTTCAGAGTGAAAAATGACGGCAAGAGAAATATAGAAATCAAAAATTAAATTGATAAAAACTTCTCCGGTAAAGAAATCAGCACAAAGTAAAGATTCGTTTGAACCTTTACTTTATGCGGATTTCTTTCTTATTTACCTTCGACAATTGCAATTTTATCAACGATCAAACGCAATAGCCGATAAACGAGCGCAGCAATTTCATTTTCCAAATCCTGCGGGTCTTTGGCTGCTTTCTTTAATCTAAGAGAATTGATAATTTTGTGTGCCGAATGTGCCAAACTTAACATAATTTAAAGAAACTATTATACTCAAGAACTTGGTAAATGCTAAGTAATATGAAATTATTAAAACCGGGCTGAACTGAGAAAAATAATCTTTTATGATTTCAAAACTAATCGTCATTTTTTTTATAATTTTATGTTTGCTGGTTGGCATTTTCCTGATGATTTTGCCGTGGTTCAGCTATGGCGGAATGGGCGATTGGGGCGACAACTATTTTTTGAATTTCGTCGTACGGCAGACGGGTTTGCCATTTATTCGGCAAGCGGTTGCTTCCGGTTGGTTTCGCGGCGCGGTAACGGGTTTGGGAATCTTAAATTTGTTTCTCGCTTTTTGGGAAATGGCGCACTTTAAACAAAGCGTGGGAATGCTTGAAGATGAAAGCCGTATAAAAAAATAAAAGTGTTTTTCTTTAATTCATCCGATAATTTTTTAACTTATTTGATCACCGACGGAGAAACTACTGCCGATAATTTCGCCGAAAAGAAATCCCGGATTCTCGAACTCGTTACGATTGCTGCCGAAAATAATATTTCTTTAATTCAAATCCGCGAGAAAAAACTTCCGGCGCGGCTTGTTTTTGAACTCGTCCGCGAAGCCGCAGAAATCACACGCAAAAGTCAAACAAAGATTTTAGTCAACGACCGCGCCGACATCGCTTTTGCTGCCAAAGCCGCCGGCGTTCATTTGACTTCGCATTCGCTTTCCGCTGAAATTATTCGCCGAAATTTCCCGAAAGATTTTGTCATCGGCGTTTCGACTCACACAATCGAAACATCTGAAACAGCCAAACAAAACGGCGCGGACTTTGTTACATTCGGTCCAATTTTTGAAACGCCCGACAAAGGCAAACCGCACGGCGTTGAAAAATTACACGAAGTCTGCGAAAAGTTAAAGCCTTTTCCGGTCATCGCGCTCGGCGGAATTGACGAAACAAATTACAAATCCGTTTTAGAAAACGGCGCACGCGGTTTTGCCGCAATTCGCTTTTTGAACAATATAGAAAATTTCAAGCGATTTTTTTAACGCAAAGACGCGAAGACGCAAAGGAAAGTATAAAACTAATTTTAAAGCCTTTGCATCTTCGCGTCTTCGCGTCTTTGCGTTAAAATTATCTTAATGACAAAAGTTTGTTTAACAATCGCTGGACTTGACCCGTCAGGCGGCGCGGGAATTATCGCCGACATCAAGACGTTCACGGCTTTCGGCTGTTTTGCGACTGCCGCCGTAACTTCGGTAACTTTTCAAAATACAACCGGAGTTTTCGGTGCGGTTCATCAAACCGCCGAAACTGTGCGTGGACAAATTGAGCCGGTAATCGAAGATTTTGAAGTTGCGGCATTAAAAACAGGAATGATGCCGACGCAGGAAATTATCGAAGAAGTTGCGCGATTGGTTCAATTCGGTAAAATGAAAAACTTTGTTGTTGATCCGGTTGTGCGTTCGACTTCAGGTTTCGATTTGATTGACGACGAAGCATTAAAAACATTGATCGAAAAACTTTTTCCGCTCGCCGATATTGTTACACCGAATTTGCCGGAAGCCGAAAGAATCACAAATATAAAAATCGAAAACGAAAAGGACATCGAAAGAGCCGCGAGAATAATGCAAAATTACGGCGCGAAAGCCGTTTTGATAAAAGGCGGACACTTTTTAACGGCGGAAGGCGGAAGGCGGAAGGCGAAAGATTTTTTGTTTGAAGGCGATGAATTTCAGACGTTTGAAGCAAAGTTTATCGAAACAAATGCGACGCACGGAACGGGCTGCACACTGGCGGCGGCGATTACGGCAAATCTTGCATTAGGAAAAAGTTTGGGTGAAGCCGTTGAAATCGCGAAAAAATTTGTTACCGAAGCAATTCGCGCCGCGCCGAATTTAGGACACGGACATTCACCGATTGGAATAAAATAGTTCAAAACAGGCTGGACAACCGAATAAAAAATAGCAGTGTGGGAAGTTTCGCCACTTCCCCGATCAGCCCTGGATTTAAAATTTGATATAAATCCGATTTGAAGTTTCAGATGGTTTTGTTGACATAAATTCACCGCCCGTTTTGTGCTTTGAGTTCCGTCTTTAGACGGTTCTTCGCCAGCGAAACGCGGCGAAAAAAGGCGCGCTGAAGCGTGAACTCAGAACTTTTATTGAATAACTTCTAATTGCTGATTCATCAATTTTGTAGAATTGCCGCCGACCATAATTTGAAAAGTTCCCGGTTCGACGACGCGCTTCATTTCGCGGTTGTAAAACGCTAATTTTTCCGGCGTAATCTTAAACGTAACCGTTTTCGTTTCGCCCGGTTCGATTGAAACTCTGGCGAAATCTTTTAATTCTTTAATCGGGCGCGTTACTGAACTTACTTCGTCGCGGATATACATTTGCGCGATTTCATCGCCGCGAACTTTGCCGGTGTTTTTGACATCAAGCATTACGATCGTTTCTTCGTCCGCCTTGATTTTCGGTTTTGTGATTTTCAAGTTCGAGTATTCAAAAGTCGTGTAACTCAAACCGAAGCCGAAGGGAAAAAGCGGTTCGGTGGTCGAAAGCAAGTAACCGCGCCGCGCCGTCGGTTTGTAATTGTAATAAATCGGAAGCTGTCCGACGGTTCGCGGAAATGAAACGGCTAATTTTCCGCCCGGATTGTAATCGCCGAATAGAACATCGGCGGCGGCAGTTCCGGTTTCTTCGCCGAGATAAAATCCTTCGAGAATTGCCGGAACATTTTCGGCGATGTAATTTATCGCCAGCGGTCCCGAATTTATCATAAAGACAACCGTCGGTTTTTTCGTCGCTAAAACGGCTTTGACGAGATCGTTTTGCCGTCCGACAAGTTCTAAAGAATCGCGGTCGCCGAGATGATTTTCCGCCCACGCTTCTTTATTTGTGTCTTCGTTTCCGCCGATCACGAGAATTACGGCATCGGAATTTTTGGCTGTGTTCACAGCTTCATCAATCAATTTTTGATCGCTCGCCGCATCGTTTAATGTAATTGTATCGCCGAACCAATTGCCGCCTTCCTTTGTAATTTTCACGCCCTCCGCGTAATTTACTTTTACTGCATTTCCGACTTTATTTTTCACGCCGTCCAAAATACTGACGGTTCGCGGCGGGCGCGGATCGGTGTAGCCGCCGAGATGTGCGCGATTGGCATTCGGTCCGATGACAGCGACGGATTTTAATTTCGATTTGTCGAGCGGCAGAACATTATTTTGATTTTTCAGCAGAACAATAGATTTTTTCGCCGTTTCCAACGCTAACGCTCTGTCTTCCGGCGTGTCCATCATCTTCACAGCTTTATTGACATCAACATACGGATTTTCAAAAAGACCGAGTTGAAATTTTTGATAGAGAATCCGCGAAACAGCTTGATCAATTAAGCTTTCGGGAATTTTTCCGGCTTTGACCTGTTCGACCAAAGTTTTATTTACGTCCGGGTCGGGCAGTTCGACATCAACGCCGGCTTCGAGTGCCTGTTTTGCGGCATCGGCTTTGTCGGCGGCAACTTTGTGCCGCGCAAAGGTTTCGGTCATCGCGTAATAATCGGAAACGACTGTGCCTTGAAAATTCCAATCCTTCCGCAAAACCGTGTCAAGCATAAATTTATTGACGTGAACCGGAATGCCGTCAATCTCGTGATACGCGGGCATAATGCTGAACAAATTCGCTTCTTTAATCGCCGCCTCAAACGGACGAAAATGCGTTTCTCTGAGAAGTCTTTCGGATAAATTGAGTGGTCCGATGTTCGTTCCGTTTTCGGGCTGTCCGTGTCCGGCGAAATGTTTTCCGGTGGCGATGACGTGCATATCGTCAATTTTCGGATTTTCATAAGTCGCGTTTCCCTGAATCGCTTTGACGACCGAAACGATCATCCGCGAAGTCAAATACGGGTCTTCGCCGTAAGTTTCTTCCGTTCTGCCCCAGCGCGGTTCACGCGCCAAATCCATATTCGGTCCGAGAACCTGATGCGTGCCGCGAATTCTGGTTTGCCGCGCCGCGACGGTGAAAACTGTGGAGACCAAATCCGGGTCCCAACTCGAAGCCATTGAAAGCGGCACGGGAAAAACGGTCGCGCCGCTCAACATACTGCCGTGTAGAATCTCATCGTGAAACATCACGGGAATGCCGAGCCGTGTATTTTCAATCAGCCATTTCTGCGTCGCGTTCGCGTATTCCGCTGACATTTTCGGGTCTAAATTTTCGCGTTGACGCGCAAACTGTCCCATTCCATTCGGCATTTTCTGTTTGGCGAGTTCGGGCGAAAACGTACCGCCAAACGGAAGCTGTTCTTTCGGAATTCCCGTGTTATCGTTCGGTTTTTCCATCCACAGACACATCATCTGCGCGA
>JBDTSO010000074.1:0-10170 GCA_039931085.1 Acidobacteriota bacterium
GGGATTTGCCGCAGATTTTGCAGGATAAATACGGCGGTTGGGAAGGGCGCGAAACTTCGGAAGCGTTCGGCAAATACGCCGGTTATGTCGCCGGAAAATTGTCGGATCGCGTCAAACATTTTTTTACGACCAATGAATTCGGCGCGTTCGTCGAACTCGGCTATCGCATCGGAATCCACGCGCCCGGATTAAAGTTGCCGCCCGGACGGTTTAATCAAACGCGCCATCACGCTGTTCTCGGACACGGTTTAGCGGTGCAGGCGATTCGTGCGAATGCGAAACCGGGAACGAAAGTCGGACTCGCCGAAAACATTACCACCGGCGTTCCGGTCATCGAAAATGCCGAATACATCAAAGCCTCTCAGGAGGCGACACGCCAGTTGAACGCGCAGTATATGACGGTTATTCAGGAAGGTAAATACACGGATTTATATCTGAAAAACACCGGAGCCGACGCGCCGAAATTCACGGCGGAAGACTTGAAAATTATCTCCAGCCCGCTTGATTTCGTCGGCATCAATATTTACCAGCCGACATTCGTCCGCGCTGACGATTCGGCGCAGGGTTTTGCGGTTGTTCCAAATCCCGCGTCGTATCCGCATATGATTTCGCCGTGGCTGTTCGTCGGACCGGAAGTGCTTTATTGGGGACCGCATCACGTTAATAAAATTTGGGGCGCGAAAGAAATTTACATCACCGAAAACGGTTGTTCGTCGTCCGACATCCCGGCGGCTGACGGCAAAGTTTACGACACCGACCGCGTGATGTTTCTGCGAAATTACCTGTCGCAGCTTCAAAGGGCGACCGCTGACGGAATTCCCGTCAAAGGCTATTTTCTGTGGAGTTTGATGGACAATTTTGAATGGGCGGATGGCTACACAAACCGATTTGGTCTGCATTATGTGGATTACAAAACGCAGAAACGAACGCCGAAATTGAGCGCGGATTTTTACAGACAGGTGATTGCCGGCAACACAGTAGCATAATCGAAAAACTTCAGAAGGATTATCTTGGCGTTAATCTGCCGATTGTAGATGCGCCCGAAAATTTTTGCGAAATAAAATTGCGTCAATCGTAGAAGGCAAAGCATCCTAAACAATCGGCGCATAATTTTTGATTCACCGAATTTTTCAATGAACAAGAACTCTATCAATAACGAATGGCGAAACGTAAAAAGTATTTCCAAAGTCCTTCTTTCGGTTTCGATTTTTGTAGTTTTTCAAATTTTTACGCAAACGGTGTGTCTGGCGCAAAATCATTCCGACATTTTGACGCAGTGGCTCAAACTTCACAAACCGGCGGAATTTACCGGACAGGTTTGGGCGCGTGTGCAAGTCGTCGAACCTGAAAATTATCTTTACAACGTCGTTATTGACAGCGAAACGAATCCTTATACGCCGGCGCGGATTGCCACCGGAACTCTTGCAAAATCTGGATTAAAACCAAAAAAATGGGTTGAAACCGGAAATGATTGGGGCAAACCGCTGGTGTGGATTCCGCCGACAAGCGATGACGATTGGATAAAATCCGGGCAGTCTTCGGACTGGGTAAAACTTCCGGTTTCGACGGCGGCGCAGTGGCACACGGCGTTTTTTATTAAAGGGAAGTCGGAACCAATAAATCCCATAATGTTGAAGCTGGAATTTGCCTCGCAACCGAAAGCCGACGCGATTTTTCACGTCGTCGAAGAAAAAACCGACGACAAATTGGCAGTTGTGGTACGAATGCCGACAAGCAGCGGAGTTGACGGATTAAAAATGCTGAAAAGTTTGACCGAATGGGCGGAAAGTCGGCGCGAACTGGTTAAATCGCTGAAACTTTCGCCGCCGCCGCGTTTGAACGATTTGAAGATCGGAACTTGGATTACTTTCGGAAATTATCGAGTTGACGGCGGCAACGCCGTGAGAAGCCGCGTCGAATCAGATTTTCAAAATATTTACGATTTGGGAATCAATATGGTGTCGGCGACGGACGGCATTGACGACGATTTATTTCGGGAAATGGCGCAAAAATATCACGTTACCGATACGACTTTGACGGCTTGGGCGAATAATTGGAAATATACGAGCGAAGCCGCCGCCGGGAAATATGATTTTCAGCCGAATGAAAATCCTGATCAACATTGGGCGCGTGTTTTTGCCGATTTCTACGGAAAATATGCCGCCGATGTCAGAAAAAAAATGCCGTTTAGAACGTCAATCGCCGAACATATAAATCTCGGCGATGAAATTTCGGCGGCGACAAATTCGGAAGAAATCAGCAAAACTCCGCAGATTCTCGCGTATTTTCACGAATGGCTCAAACAACAGAATTTAACTCCTGCGATGCTCGATGCCGCAAGTTGGAAAGATGTTCAGCCGACGGAAAACAGAGCAAAAATCGGAACGAGCGTCGGCTATGCGCGGCGATTTTACTACACGCGGCAGTTTATCAATCATTACACCGCGCTTTATTATCGCAATGCGACCGATGCGGTTGAAAGACAATTTCCCGAAGCTGATTTAATCGCCGTCAATTATCAAGCCGGACTGATGCAGTTCGGTTTCGTCGGTAATAATAATGACTTAAACAAAGGACAGCTTGATATTTTTGAACTCGGACGCACGCGAGCCTTGAAAGGCGTGATGACAGAAGATTGGGTTGAAGGTCGGGATTTGGGAATCGGGCGCGAAGGTTTGGGCGTTCAGATGATGCGTGCCGCCGCGCGAAAACACGATTTGCCGCTCGCCGGTTATCTCGTCGGCGGAGAAGCCGTTCGCGCCGAATATTTCGGATATTTGATGAACGGCATCAAAGAAACCGGCTTGTATCTTTACGGACCTTACAGCAACATCGGACCGGCTTGGAGCGAAGATAAAAATGCACTGACGCAGATTGCTGATGTTTCGCGCCGCGTGAAAAAATTTGAACCGATTATCGCCAAAGCGCAGCCGCGACCGGCAAAAGTCGCGCTGCTAATTGCGGCGACTTCCGACATTATGCAGGTCAACGGACTCTATTTTTGTCCCGAACGGCAAAATCTTTATATTGCGATGCAGCACGCTTACGTGCCGGTTGAAGTCGTTTCAGAACAGGATATTTTGCTTGATGACCGTTTGAAAGATTACGCGATGTTAATGGTTTCCGATCCGCAAGTGCGCGGCGATGTGCAGGAAAAAATTGGCGAATGGGTGAAAAACGGCGGACACTTGTGGGCTTCGGTCGGCGCGATGAATTGGGACGAATTTAACCAGCCGAGCCGCACACTCGACAAAGTTTTCGGCGTAAAAGACAGAAAGGTAATTTTTCAAAAAGACGGCATTCAACCGTCGAAAAGTTCGTGGACGAGCGATGTCAGCAAGTTTAATTATCAACAAATTGACACTTTAAAGACAAATCCATTATTTTTCTCAAAAGCAATCGAAATTCCGGTTTGGGGCGCAAAACTCGATTCAGCACCAACGACGGCAAAGATTATCGGTTCATACAAAGACGGCAAACCGGCAATTTTTTTGAATAAATACGGCAAAGGCGAAGCGATGTTAGTCGGCGCGATGTTCGGCGAAGCATACATCAATCAGCATTATCCGCAAAATCTTTTGAAAGACGGAAATTTGCTGCCCGATTGGAAATTTGATCTTGGCACGGAAACAACTCGTTTGGCAACTGATTTTGTCGAACGCGCCAAAATTAATCGTCCGCTTTCGCTCTCTGTGCCGGGCGTTTATACGTCCGTGATGGAAACGCCCGAAGCGACACTTGTTTTTCTCAACAATGCGACCGGACATCCGCTTTCAAAAGTAACCGTTCGGTTGCGCGATGCCGGAAAAATTCGCCTTATTCAATCAACGCTTTCCGACAAAATCGCTTATCAAATTAAAGATAATGAGATAATTTTTGATATACCGCTAAAAGATGCCGACATCGTTTATCTGAAAAGGTAATAAATTTTCACCTATTCATTCTTCATCTTCCAGCGTCATTTCCGAGATTTTTCCTTCGTCATTGACGGCAAATCTCCACAGAAAAATCCGGTTCGCGGTTTCGGCTCTGTAACGGTAAACTGTTTTGCCGTCGGAAGTGTCATCGCCGACAAAAACGAGATTTTTGATTTTTCCGAAACCCGCAACGCACGAATTTTCCCTTTTGGCGCGTTCGGTTGAAAGCGTTTTGATCAAATCTTCCGAGAGTAAATCCGGGTTGAATTTGTTTTGCAAAACGTCTTCAAGCGCAGTCGAAATTAATTTGGAAATTTTCGCGTCAGGCGGCGTTTCAATTTTCAGAGCTTTCAGAGAAATCGAAGGAATATAAATCTTCGCAATGCCTCGTGCAATCGCGCTTCCCAATCCCTGCGTTCCCAAATTCGTTAAAACAATTACGTCCAGATTTGAATCAAGATAACGCGAAATATTTGCGGCGAAACCGGCTGTTTGTCCGCCGTGGCTCAACAATTTTTGCCCGCGGAATTCGCCGACGTTCCAACCGAAACCGTAAGGATTTTCCTTGCCGCCGGTTAATGTAAAAGGTTTCCAAATCTGAGCCTTGCTTTCATTTTTCAATAAAGTTTCATCGCGCAGGGCGATGTCCCATTTTGCCATATCGGAAATTGTCGAAACGATTGCGCCCGCGCTGAAAAGATCGGTCAAATTATAATCGCGTCCCACGAATTTGCCGTTTTCCCATTCGTAACCGGCAGCGCGATGTTTGATGATAAACTGCGGATCACGATTGGCGGTTGAGTTCATTTTCAGCGGATTAAAAATGCGCGTTTGCAGAAATTCCCAGTAATTTTTGCCCGATGCCGCTTCGATAATATAACCCAAAAGCGAGTAGCCGCTGTTGCTGTATTTGTAAGCAGAACCCGGCTCGAAATCGAGTAGCTGCGGACTTAATTCCTTGATAAAATCATTAACTTTGTATCTTTTTGAAAGTTCAAAACCGCCTAAACTCGTGTAACTTTTCACGCCGGAAGTGTGCGTCAAAAGATTTCGGACGCTGACATCTTTCCACGCTTCGGGCGTATTCGGCAGATATTTCGATATTTTGTCGTCGAGATTTATTTTGCCGTCTTCAACCAGAAGCATCACGGCGGCGGCGGTTATCTGCTTGGAAACCGAGCCGATTTCAAACACGGTTTCCGTCGTTACGGGCGCGTTAAATTCGATGCTCGCCAGACCGTAACCTTCTATTTTAATAACTTTACCGTTTTTTATAATGGCAATTGCCGCGCCCGGAATATGCTGCTCGGCAATCTGTGCGCGGACGTATTTATCAACTTCGTCAGCACGAGCAGAAACGGTGAAAAGTAAAAAAAGAAGAACGAAAAGCGTTGAAAATCCCGCAGATTTGTATTTGAAAATCATAAAAATTTTAAGTGTAAAAGAATGATAAGGCATTTTTACGCAGAATGCTTTCGTAAGTCAAGAAAACGAACGGGCAGCACAAACCATATTTCAATTTGCAGGAAACTCGAATCTTTTGAAATTTAAGCCGAAAGTTTTAATAAACCTTTAAAGTCGCTTTGACGTAGAAGTTTGAAAGCAGTAACTTTTATACCCAAACAAATTAATTTTAAGCAGGAGTTTTCCAAACTTGATGAAACATCTTTATCGCCCGAAAGTCGTTATTCTCGCCGCTTTTTTGTTTTTATTTGTTAATTTCAGCCACGCCCAAACCGCAAGTCGCGCCGCTAAAGTTGACCAAACGACCGTATCGAAAGATTCGTTAATCGAAGAACGAAACGTCCGCGCTGAAATGGGTTTTCTGGCGAGCGACGCTTTGCAGGGGCGCGGCAGCGGAACGCAGTTTGAATGGCTCGCCGCCCAATACATCGGCTCGCAATTGCAGCAGTTCGGTGTTGAACCGGCTGGCGAAACTGATGCTTCGGGGAATAAAACTTATCTGCAAACCGTGAATGTCACGCGCAATACTTTTGCCGCAAATCCGACATTGACATACAAAATAAAAGATTCGAGCGTGATTTTGGAACACGGTAAGGATTTGCTCATTTTCCGAATGAACGCGGCGCAAATCGGCGGCAATTTGCAGAAAGTAACTTCTTCGGATACGAAACCGAAAGCCGGCGCGATTATCTTTGTCAAATTTGACGAAAGCGCGGATACGGCAAAAATTATACAGAATCCGCAGAAATTTTTAGACGAAGGCGCGTCGGCGGTGATTATCGAAATGCCGCTGCCGCCGGAACAATGGAAAAATCTCGCGGCGCGTCCGATTTCGTTCACGACAATTTCCGGCGGTGCAGACAAAAAAACGAATCCGTCAAGTTTAATTGCCGTCAGCAAAGACGCGGCTGAAAAGCTCGCGCAAATTGCCGACGGAACTCCTATCAAAATAAAAGGTGAACTTAATCCGCCGAAAACTCTGCAAACTTGGAACGCCGTCGGCGAAATAAAAGGAACTGATGCGCGATTGGCGACGGAAGTAATTTTACTCAGCGCACATCTCGACCATCTCGGCGTTCGTGAAAACGCTCCGGGCGACGACAAAATTTTCAATGGTGCGGACGACGACGCTTCGGGCTGTATCGCCGTTATGGAATTGGCGCGGGTTCTCGGCAAAGGTGCGCGTCCGAAGCGCACGGTTCAATTTGCATTTTTCGGCAGCGAAGAAGCGGGCGGTTTCGGCGCACAGTATTTTGTCGGCAATCTGCCGTATCCGAAAGATCATTTGGTGGCGAATCTGGAATTTGAAATGATCGGTCGCCCGGACGAAAAAGTGGCGGCTGACGAACTTTGGCTGACCGGCTACGAGCGTTCAAATTTGGGCGCGGAACTCGCCAAACGCGGCGCGAAATTGGTCAACGATCCGCATCCCGAACAAAATTTTTTCCAGCGTTCGGACAATTACACTTTGGCAAGACAGGGCGTAATCGCACACACCGTTTCGAGTTTCGGTCTGCACACGGATTATCATCACGCCAGCGACGAGATTAAAACTATTGACTTCAAACACATGACGCGGGCAATAAATTCAATGGTCGAACCCGTCATTTGGCTGGTTAATTCGGATTTTAAACCCGTCTGGTTTGAAGGTATGAAGCCTTAACGGAGCGCGGATGGCTCGTCCGCCAATGCCAGCGAAGCAAGGCGTTGTCTGCGTTCGGCTATGTGAAATTTGTTGACAACGGTTACAACTTCGCTACGCTGGTTGGCGGACAAGCCATCCGCGCTCCGACTGAGAAAAATTATGAAAAAGTCTATCTTTATATTTTCGATAATAGCTGTCTTTTGTACTGCGCTTTTCGCCCAGAATGGTACGCCGACGTTGTTTCGGCAACCGGCGATCAGTAAAACCAATATTGTTTTCGGTTATGGCGGCGATTTGTGGAGCGTCGCGCGAAGCGGCGGCGATGCGAAAAGGCTGACGACGGGCATTGGGGTTGAAATGAATCCGTATTTTTCGCCGGACGGAAATTCGATTGCATTTACCGGCGATTACGACGGCAACACGGACGTTTACGTCATTCCGGCGAATGGCGGCGTGCCGAAAAGATTAACTTATCATCCGGCGATTGACGAAGTTTCCGGTTGGACGACAGACGGCAAAAGCGTAATGTTCGCTTCGACGCGCAACAGCAGTTCAAATTATGCGCGGCTGTACACGATTCCGGTGACGGGCGGCGGTCTGCCGACCGAGATTCCGCTGCCGATGGCAAATCGCGGCTGGCTGTCGCCCGACGGAAATTATATCGCTTACGAGCCGCTGTCGCAGTGGCAGGAAGATTGGAAACATTATCGCGGCGGACAAACGCAGCCGATTTGGATTGCCAAACTCGCCGATTCGACGATTGAAAAAGTTCCGCGCGAAAATTCCAACGATAAATGCCCGATGTGGATGGGTGATAAAGTTTATTTTCTCTCGGACAGAAATAACGGTGTGGTTTCGCTTTTCGTTTACGATACGAAATCAAAACAGGTCGAACAAATCATTGACAACAAAGGTTTGGACATCAAATACGCTTCGGCGGGCGCGGGCGCGATTGTTTACGAACAGTTCGGCACGATTTACACGCTTGATGCCGGGTCGAAAAGTCCAAAAAAAGTAGATATTCGCGTCGCCGGAGATTTTGCGGGTATTCGTCCGCGCTTTGAAAAAGTCGGCAGCCGCATCGTCAACGCGGCGATTTCACCGACCGGGATTCGCGCCGTTTTTGAAGCGCGGGGCGAAATCATTTCCGCGCCCGCCGATAAAGGCGACGCACGAAATTTGACGAATACGACGAGCGTCATGGAACGTGATCCGGCGTGGTCGCCGGACGGCAAATATATCGCTTATTTCTCCGACGAATCGGGCGAATATACGCTGCATCTGCGCGATCAAACCGGAATGGGCGACGTGAAAAAGTTTCCGCTCGGCGAGGGCAAAACAGGCTTTTATTCGTCGCCTGTCTGGTCGCCCGACAGCAAAAAAATCGCGTATAACGACAACCACGTCAATCTTTGGTATCTCGACATCGAAACGGGCAAAAACGTCAAAGTTGACAGCAATACTTTCGCCGATCTCGAAGATGTTTTAGAACCCGCGTGGTCGCCGGACAGCCGCTGGCTCAGTTATGTCAAGCAGCTTGATAATCGTTTGCGCTCGGTTTATTTGTATTCGCTCGACACACAAAAAGTCAGCCAAATCACTGACGGTTTGGGCGATGCGCGTTTCACCGCGTTCGATAAAAGCGGCAAATACATTTTCTTTACGGCGAGTACGGATGTCGGTCAGAGCATCAGTTTTGCCGATCTTTCCGGCATTGACCACCAAACTTCGCGCAGCGTTTACGCGATTGTTTTGCGAAACGACACGCCTTCACCGATTGCGCCGGAGAGCGACGAAGAGAAAATTTTGCCAGAGAAAAAAGACGCGCCGCCCGTCGTGATGCCGTCGGTTACGCCTTCGCCGAATCCTTCTCCGACACCTGCCGCATCTGCGCCGGAAATGCCGACGGAAAAACCGGCTGAAACGCCGACACCGACTCCGACACCGAAAAAAGAGCCTGAATTAACGCGCATTGATCTCGACGGAATTGACCAGCGCGTGATTGCGATTCCGCAAATTCCGACGCGCAATTATAATGCGCTTTACGCCGGAAAAGCGGGAACAATTTACATCACGGAAGTTCCGCAGGCGCAAAGCGGACCGTTTGGTTTGACACTCAGCAAATTCGATTTGGAAAAACGCAAATTTGAAGAAGTAAAATCGGGCATTAACAGTTTTCGCATTTCAGCGAACGGCGAAAAAATGCTATACAGTCAGGGTCCCGTGTGGAATCTGGTTTCGACGACCGTTCCGACGCGCCCCGGCGAAGGCATCGTCAAAACTGCGGAGATGGAAGTTTACGTTGACCCGCGAGCCGAATGGAAACAGATGTTCAATGAAATCTGGCGCGGCGAACGCGATTTTTTCTACGACCCGAATACGCACGGACTCGACATCGAAAAGGCGAAAAAACTTTACGCCCCTTATCTCGAAGCCGTCGTGCATCGTGACGATTTGAATTACTTGTTCCGCGAAATGCTCAATCAAATCGTCATCGGACATATGTTTATCAGCGGCGGCGACCAACCGCGCACCGTTGCTGTTTCGGTCGGTCTGCTTGGCGCGGATTATAAAATTGACAATAACCGCTATCGTTTTGCCAGAGTTTACAACGGCGAAAACTGGAATCCGCAAGCGCGCGCGCCGCTAACCGCGCCGGGTGTTAATGTTAAAGCCGGAGAATATCTGATTGCCGTGAACGGTCGTGAAGTTACCGCGAAAGATAATATTTACAGTTTTTTCCAAAGTACGGCGGGCAAACAAATCGTCATCAAAGTCGGCAAAAATGCCGGCGGCAAAGATGCGCGTGAAGTGACGGTCGTTCCCGTCGGCAGCGAAAACGGTCTGCGAAATCTGGCGTGGATTGAAGACAATCGGCGCACGGTTGATAAATTGAGCGGCGGGCGGCTCGGCTACGTTTATATTCCCGACACGGGCGGCGGCGGCTACACGAGTTTTAACCGCTACTTTTTCGCGCAAACCAATAAACAAGGGGCGGTGATTGACGAACGCTTTAACAGCGGCGGTTTGCTTGCCGATTACGTCGTTGAATATTTGAAACGCGCTCAACTCGCCAAAATCGCTTTCCGCGACGGCAAAGACTGGAATGTTCCGGCAGGCGCGATTTACGGACCGAAAGCGATG
>JBDTSO010000075.1:0-10032 GCA_039931085.1 Acidobacteriota bacterium
TATTCGTCCGTCGCGCATATGGGTTTTGTCATTTTGGGAATTTTTTCCTTTACCGAAATGGGAATGCAGGGCGCGTTGTATCAAATGCTCAATCACGGAATTGCAACGGGCGCGTTGTTTTTGCTCGTCGGATTTATTTATGAAAGACGACATACGCGGGCAATTACCGATTTTGGCGGAATTGCCAACGTGATGCCGATTTACGCGACGATTTTCGTTATAACAACGATGGCATCAATCGGTTTGCCGTTCTTGAACGGATTTGTCGGCGAATTTTTGATCATGATCGGAATGTGGACATCGCACGCACTCGACAGCATGACATTTTTGAACTGGAACTGGAATTACGTGGCGACGATGTTTGCCGGCACAGGTGTGATTTTTGCCGCAGTTTATTTGTTATGGATGGTTCAACGCGTATTTTTCGGGAAAATTACAAATCCGAAAAACAAAACTTTGAAAGATTTGAACTGGCGCGAACTCGGTTTGATCGCGCCGCTTGTCTTTTTAATGGTTTTTATGGGCGTTTATCCAAAACCGTTTTTAGACGCCTCGAAAGACAGCGTTTTGGCTGTGCGCGATAGAATTATCGGCAAACAAAAAGGCGGCAGTTTTGAAAAGGCGGAAGCAAATCCGGCGCAGACAATTATAGTTAAAGAATTGAAATGAACACAGTATTTTTAGTAGAATTAACAAATCCGAACACCAATGTTCTGGCGGTTGCGCCCGAAATGATTTTGGCAATTGCCGGAACGCTCGTGATGTTATTTGACAGTTTTGTTCCGAAACAACGCTATGTTTCAGGCGCGGTTTCGCTCATCGGAATCATCTTTTCAGCGATTTTACTCGGTTTAAGCTGGAGCGATCCCTCTTATTCTTCGGCGTGGAACGGAATGGTCGTCAACGATGGTTTGCGCGTCAGTTTTTCGTTTGTCTTTTTGTTCGTAACGGCGATAACTATTTTAATTTCATCAGTTTGGCTTGACCGCGAAAATATTCCCGTCGGCGAATATCATTCACTTTTGATGTTTGCGACCGTTGGAATGATGTTTATGGCTTCGGGAAATGATTTAGTAATTATTTTTCTCGGACTTGAAACTCTGTCGATTGCGACGTATGTAATGGCAGGACTTAGAAAATCTGATTTGCGTTCAAACGAATCGGCAATGAAATATTTTATTCTCGGCTCGTTTGCAACCGGCTTTTTGCTTTACGGAATGGCTTTAATTTACGGCGCGACGGGTTCGACTAACATCACGGAGATCGCCGTTTTGCTTGCCGATCCGAACTTCCCTGCTCTACTTTTAATCGGCGGCGCGATGCTCGTTATCGGTTTCGGTTTCAAAATCGCCAGCGTTCCGTTTCACATCTGGACACCGGACGTTTACGAAGGTGCGCCGACTCCGATTATGGCGTTTATGTCTGCCGGACCGAAAGCGGCGGCATTTGCTTCGTTTATGCGCGTTTTCGTCATTGGTTTTCCGCTGATTGCCGGTGTTCAAGCTTCCGCGCTTCTGCACGAATCGTGGATTACGGCTTTAAGTGTGATGGCGATGTTGACGATGACCGTCGGAAATTTCGCGGCAATTGTGCAGAACAATGTCAAACGAATGTTGGCATATTCGTCAATCGCCCACGCCGGTTACGCGCTCGTCGGATTTATCGGCGCGGGAATGGCGACAACTACTTTAAGACGCGATACGGCAATCGCGGCAGTCGCGTTTTATATGCTGACTTACGCCGTTACAAATCTCGGCGCACTGGCAATTGTTACGTTAATTGCCCAGAAAAATGACCGTAGAACCGAATTTGAAGATTACAACGGCATCGGTTTCAAATCGCCTGTTCTCGCCTTTTCGCTTTCGCTGTTTATGCTTTCCCTGTTCGGTTTGCCTTTAACAGCAGGCTTTATGGGCAAAGTTCTGGTTTTTCGCCCCGCGCTCGAAGCCGGAAATATTTTGCTGACGGTTTTGGTTATCGTCGCAGTTATCAATACGGCGATTTCCGCTTACTATTATTTGCGATTTATCGTGGTGATGTTTTTCCGCGATCGTACCACTGAGTGGCTTGCGCCGCGAATTCCAACTGCGCTTGCCGCAGTTTTGGTAATTACTATTTTAGGCGTTTTTTATTTCGGTATTTTCAGCGACAGCGTAATCGAAAGATTCGCGCATTCGCCCGCGCAAATAATCAGTGCAAAATAGCGAGAAAAAATATTTTTAACCGCAGATGAAAACTAATTTTCATCTGCGGTTATCCGCGTCCATCTGCGGTTAGTTTTCAGTTGCAGTTTTTGTTTTAATCAAAACGACTGATTTTTCAAAAACTTCCTGCGGCGAAATTCGCGTCATACAGCGGTGATCAATCGGACAATCGCGCAGCATACACGGCGAACATTCCACATCTTTGCGAATGATTTGCGAATGCAAAGGCTGTGTCGTTTGCGGATTTGTCGGACCGAAAATCACCAGCGTTTTTGTTCCTAAAGCCGCTGAAATATGCGCCGGACCAGTGTCGTTGGAAATCAGCAAATCACAAATACTCAAAATTGCCGTGGCTTCCGCCAGATTCGTTTTGCCTGTCAAAATGAACGGCTTAAACTGAGATTTGTCAAAAACTTCCTGCGTAACTTTCAATTCATCTTTCGCGCCGATTAAAACTACATTTGCATGTAACTCTTTTTGAATTTTGTCGTTAAGCGCGGCGAAACTTTCCGTTTGCCAACGCTTGGCGCGTGAATTTGTTGAACCGACGACAAAAGCGACAACTCTTTTTGATAGGTCAACTCCGTTTTCTGCCAAAATTTGCCGCGCTTCGGCTTTTCTTTCCTGCGAAACTTTCAGTTCAAAACGCGGTTTATTTTCTAAAACCGTTTTCGTGCCGAAATATTTATTTTCAATTTCCGCAATTAACTTCAGATAATAAAAGATCTCGTGCTTTTCATTTTTCCAGTCCGGGATTTCGACTAAATCGGTTAAAAGAAAACTTCTGCCTTCTTTGGCGTAGCCGAATCTTGTCGAAACTCTGCCAAGTTTTGCCGTCAATGCGGACTCAAACGAGTTTGGAAAAAGTATGGCTAAATCAAAAAAATTTTCACGCCAAATTTCCGCTTGTTTGATGATAGTTTTAAATTTAGATTTTTCATGTTCAAAAGTGATAATTTCATCAATAAAGTCCGCGTCCCGAAAAATCCCTTCCGCCCAACTTCTGGTGTGTAAAGTAATGCGTGAATCGGGAAAAATCCGGCGAAGTTCCCGCAGCGCAGGAATCGTCATCACCGCGTCGCCAACCCAATTTGTGCCTCTGACAACGATATTCATTCACCAATCTATGAATTCAATAAACCTTTCAATCCGTCATACAAGCTGATTTCTGGCGACCAGTCCAATTCTTGTGTAATAAGTTTCAGATCAGAAACATAATTTATCGGAACAGGCGCGGGCAACGGGTTTTCTTCATCAATAACAGCTTGACAGCCGGAAATTTCTTCCATTTTCGCAACCAATTCGCGCAGGGAAAGTGCGTTTTTCACTCCTCCGCCAAGATTATAAAGTCCGTGCCGAATTACCGAATCAATAAAAGCCTGACAAGCCCGGGCAAAATCTTCAACCGCCAGCAAATCGCGGCGCGGCGTTCCGTTTGCCGGTAATCTTAAATTCTCGCCTTTGTTGATCTCGTCGGCATAATGCGATACGAAATTCGGCGCGTTGCCTTCGCTCATCGGCGCGTAAATTGTAGATAGCCGAAAAATGCACGAACGAAAATTTTTTGTATGCGCGTAATAGTCAACATATTTTTCGGCAATCAGCTTCGACCATTCGAGCGCGGATTGTCCGCTGTAAAGCGTTTGACAAGTTTCGGGAACTTCCACGAAAGTGTCGGCAAACCTGCCGTAAACGTCTTTAGTTGAAGCGAAAATAAAAATGGAATTTTCGCGCATCGAACGTAAAAGATTAATTGTTCCTTCGACATTTGTGAGAAAAACTTCTTCGGCAGATTCGGGTGATTTGTCTAGTTTTGCTGCTAAATGTATAACAACATCATAATTTTCAACAATTTGCGCGTCCTGCATATTCAAAATGTCGAGATTTGAACGACGTGAAAAATCATCAGCGTCAAAAAATTTGCGGATGTACGTTCCCAAAAAACCGCTTCCGCCGGTTACTAGAATTTTCATAGAAATATTTTAACGTAAAGACGCATAGACGCGAAGGCGCGAGATATAAGATGAATAATTTTTTACCAATTTTAAAAAATTTTGGGGCTTTGCAGCTCTGCGGCTTTGCGCCTTTGCGTTGAAAAATCATCCACTTGCTTTAATTAATTTCTGCATTGGTTCTGCTTTGCCGATGACAATCAGCAAATCGCCTTCTCTGATGTGCGTGTCGGCGGATGGCTGCAAAATCATAAAACCGTCTTTGCGGCGGATGGCGACGATCAAAAGATTTAATTCACCGCTGATATTTGTCGCTTTCAATTCTTGATCAATATATTCGGAATTATTTTTGACAGCCACTTCTTCAAACACCAAATCGAAATTTTCCGCGACAATAGAATCCATAAAATCGGCAATCGTTGGTTTTAAGAGAGCGCGCGCCATACTTTGACTGCCGATAATGATCGGTGCGATTACTCGATTTGCGCCGGCGCGAATCAGTTTCGGTTCGGCTTGTTCTTCAACTGCACGCGCCACGATGTGCAAATCTTTATTCATATCACGCGCCGTCAGCACAACATACACATTTGCCGCGTCATCTGCCAGACAAGCCGCCAAACCGTGGGCACGTTCAACGCCCGCCTTGCTCAAAACATCTTCGATGGTTGCGTCGGCGATCAAAATATTCATATTTTCGCCGTCAAATTGAATCACCTTTTTGCTGTCTTTTTCGATGACGACAAATGGAAGATTTTCTTTTTGAAGATTGCGAATAATCCGCCGACCGACGCGACCCGCGCCGCAAACGATGTAATGATTGGTTAATTTCTCCATTTCTTTTGTTTTGCGTCTGACTCCGAGAGCTTCGAGAATCTGCGACTGAATTATCGCTTGAGCAAGCGTAGTCAGCGCAAACAAAACCGTGCCGACACCGACGATCATAAATACCGTCGCAAAAAGTTGTCCGCGCATTGTGTGCGGCGTTAAATCTCCGTAGCCAACTGTCGTTACGGTTTGTGCTGCTATGTAAATACTTTCATTCCATGTGAAACCTTCCAGCAGATGAAACCCGATTGAGCCGAACGCAATCATTACCGCAATAGCAGCAGTTGCGTAAAGGAATCGGTTGCGCGTTCCGATTGTAAATTGTGGTAAAAGGCTCATTCTTTTAAGTCCAAAATCCAAAGTCTAAAGTCCAAAATTAGAAGTTTATGAACCAAAGTTATCCGTAAAATCTCGACTTTGGACTTTAGACTTTGGACTTTGGACCAAATAAAACTGGACAGCAAACGTAGAAAACTTGTAGAATTTTACAGGGCAACCGCTGAAAACCAAAATCTCACTAACTGAATACTAAAAACCCAAAATGCCGAAACCTATACAAGTTAAAAGTGGAAAGCCGAAAATGCCGCCGAAATATTGGCTAAATAAAAGACGCGGAGCGCGTGTCGAATCGTTTAAGCAACCGCCGCCGTCGCGTTTTCGGCGAATTCTGCGTTTGATTTTTAATCCTATCACGGCTTTAAGTTCTTTACTTATATTATTATGCGCGTTTTTGACTTTAACATACTTTTGGTTTGAATATTCCGACAGAATTGATTTACTTCTAAAAGGCGGCGACGTTTTTACGCGCACCGCCGGAATTTATTCCGCGCCGAAAACATTAAAAATCGGCGAAGATATTTCACTCGAAGATTTGACCGCTTATCTGAAATCCGCCGGTTATATCGAAAAAAATCAACAGGCGGACAATTCGCGCAGTCGTTATAAAATCGAAGATAATTCAATTGAAATCGAACCGGGCGCAACTGCTGTAATTGATGATAAAAAGATTTTTCCATTTGTTTTGGTTAAATTTAATAAAGGTGGAAAAGAAGTTGATTCGATTACGGACGAAGACGCAAATCAAGAAGTCAAACAGGTTAAACTCGAACCACAAATTTTAAGTTCACTCGCGGCGGAAGGCGATGGGCGCAGAAAAGCCGTCAACTTTGCCGATTTGCCGCCCGCTCTTGTCAAAGCGATTACTGTTACGGAAGACCGCGCGTTTTTTGAACATTACGGCGTAAATTTTCGCGGCATCGCCCGCGCCGCGTGGCGCAGATACGAAGGCGATGACGCTTCGCCGCTTGCCAATCAAGGCGGTTCTTCGATCACGCAGCAATTGGTAAAAAATCTTTTTTTGACCCGCGAACAAACGCTTGAAAGAAAAGCCAAAGAAGCGTATATGTCGCTGATTCTGGAAACGCGCCTGCCAAAAGAAGAAATTTTTACACTTTACGCCAACCAAATTTATCTCGGACAATTAAACGGCGTTTCGATTTACGGCGTGGGCGAAGCTGCGAACGCTTATTTCGGTAAAGATGTTTCGCAGATTAACTTGTCAGAAGCCGCGATGATTGCCGGAATTATCCGCAGTCCGAATCGGTACAATCCTTTCAAAAACACCGAAAAAGTTACCGAAAGACGCAATCAGGTGTTGGATTCGATGGTCGAAGCCGAAGCGATTTCAGCAGATCAGGCAAGTGAAGCGAGAAAAGTCCCGCTCGAACTTCGCAAAATTTCAAGTCAAAAAGATTTACAGGGAATGCCGTATTTTTCGCAGTTTGCGGTTGATGAAGTTCCGAAAGTCATCAATGACCCGGAAGCATTACAGCATTTGCGTGTTTATACTACAATTGACCCGGATTTGCAGAAAGCGGCTTACGAAATCGTCAATAAAAGATTAGACAGATTAGATAAATATTTTCCGAAAAAGCCGAAAGGAAGTCTGCAAGCCGCGCTCGTTTCAATTCGTCCGAAAACCGGCGAAATCGTCGCAATGGTCGGCGGACGCGATTTTCTAGAAACGCAGTTTAATCGAGCGACGAGCGCGGAACGTCAGCCGGGTTCTGTTTTCAAACCATTTGTTTATGCGACTGCTTTAAATACAGCTTATGACGCTAATTCGAGAGTTATCACGCCGGCGACAATTTTCAAAGACGAGAAAAAAGTCTTCACATTCGGCAGCGATTCATATTCGCCGAACAATTACGGAGATCATTTTTCTAATCAGGAAATGACTCTGCGCGACGCGCTCGTCAAAAGCAAAAATGTCATCACGGTTGATTTGGGAATGGAGTTAAATATCGGAAAAGTGATGAATCTCGCTGCCAAAGCCGGAATGCCGAAAGTTGAAAAAGCGTATCCTTCGATGGCACTCGGAACAGCCGAAGCCACGCCATTGCAGGTGGCGACGGCATACACGATGTTTGCCAATCTCGGCGATAAAGTTTCGCCGATGGCGATAAATCGCGTTACAAACGGCGACGGCAAAACCGTTGTCGCACCTGTTGCCGAAAAGAAAAATGTTCTGCACGCGGATGTCGCTTACATTATGGACGACATTATGAAGGACGTAATAAATCGCGGAACTGCCGCCGAAGCGAAGGCGTGGGGTTTTAAAAATGTTGACGGAAAAACCGCGTTTGCCGGAAAAACAGGAACTTCGCGCGACGGTTGGTTTGCTGGTTTTACGCCGGAAATCGTCACGGTTGTTTATGTCGGTTTCGACAACGGCGACGACCTTGGAATGAAAGGTTCTGATTCGGCAATGCCGATTTGGGCGGATTTTATGAAAGAAGCATTAAGTCAAAATCCCGATTGGAACGGCGATTGGCAAATGCCGACGACGATTCAGAAAGCCGAAATTGACACGCGCACCGGCAAACTCATCAAAGATTTATCAACTCCTGAAACCGATAATGTTCAGGCGCAACAGAGCGTTTCACCCCTAACCGACGATCCGAATATGCCGACGCTTGAATTACCCGAAACGAAAAACATTTTTGTAACGGAAGTTCCGCCGGAGTTTCGTCGTATCGAACTTTTTGTTGCCGGAACTGCGCCGAACAAAATGCTGCTTCCGACGACGGATGATTCATATTTGACCGAAAGTGAACTGAATCAAACCGCAATTACGCCGACTCCGACGGCAACGCCTTTTATGAGTTGGGAAGAAGCGCAGCAGAATCAAGGAAGCAAAAAAACAACGCCAGTCGAAAATTACAAGCCAATGCCCGAAATCCAACGAAATATTACCGTTATGGTTTGTGATTTAACTGGAATGCGGGCGACGAAATATTGTCCGCACACGCATCCGAAAACTTTTGAAGAAGGCGAAGAACCAAAAGAATTCTGCACTTTTCACGTCAATCCGCCAAGATGATGTTTCGTATATTGTAGTTTAATAATCCGGTTTAAAATCCTTTCTATGTTTTGCAATGTGCCTTTTAGGTTAAGATTTATGGCAAATGAAAAAAAGAAAATCATCGCCCATCCAGTATTAGATTTGGTAATGCGTTTGCTAAACGTATATCTTGTCGCTTACTTTTTCTCTAAAGGTCTGCAACATTGGAACGATAGCGAATTTTTGTTGACAATTGCATTTTTTGGGTTGGCTATTGTCTATATCGGATTTGTATTTAATTGGATAAACAAAAATTACAAATTTTTACGAATTTTGATGTTTGCGGCAATCGTAATATCAGTTGTCTGTTTGGCGCTAAGCAAACTGTTGTCTTAAAGATTGAAAGAATAACTGATTCATTGTGTTTGTCCGAATTGTTAATTTCCCATTCGCCGTTCATAACTAATAATTAATTTTCAAATCTGATCCCCGTAACTTTCCAGCGAATGTTGGCGCGATCGGCATCCTTGCTAAAACCATCCATCGGCACAATAACGTGAATCGTTTCGTTCGGACTTAATTTTTCAACCTGATTCGGCACAACCATTTTTCGTTTTTCCTGCAAAGGTTTTTCAAATTTATCAACGACGCTGACTTTTACCTGCAAGCCATTGATAACTTTGTCGCCTCTGTTGCGAATGTCGCCGTGAATCATCATCGAAATCGTGCCGAGTCCGGTTGGCGATTCAATCGTTTTATTAAGGTCAGTTGTAATAATAATTTGTTTATCGTAAGCGGTAAATTCCGGCGAACCTTCCAGATACGCACCTTCTAGCTGCTGTTGTTTTTGCTCTTCAATTGTCGGTTGAAACGACCACAGATAAATGCCGCCCGCAACCAAAAACGCGGCGACGATCATTGAAACGAGCAAAACCTTATTTATGCCTTTTTTTTCTTTGTTTTTATTTTGTAAAAGTGAATCCATAATTTTATTAGACACTCATTTTCGGAAAAAGTTTCTTTAGGTTATCATTTTATTACTTTTGGATTAAATGCAGAATTTCGCCGCCACAACTTTTTTTAAGGATAAACCACAGCCGAAATATGTCGAAGTCGCTCTGCCGATTCCTTTGCGGCAGACTTTTACGTATATTTTGCCCGAAGGTTTGCGCGAAAATATCAAAATCGGCGCACGTCTGCTCGTGCCGTTCGGCAAACGTCAAATTACGGGTTACGCGGTTGCGCTTCACGAAACTTTAAGCGCGGAGCTTGAGATCGAAGAAGACGCGCTCAAAGAAGCGATTGAACTGCTCGATGCCGAACCGCTTTTGACCGCCGAAATTATCAAACTTACGCAGTGGACGGCGGATTATTACGCTTCGTCGTGGGGCGAAGTGTTAAAGGCTTCGCTTCCGGCGGGAATCAACGCGAATGTCGAACAAATCGTTTCGATCACGACACGCGGGCGCGATGAACTGATAAAAATATCTTCCGCGTCAACCGCTAAAGTTCAGATTCTGCGTTATTTGAGCGAAAACAATGAAATTTCCAGCCGCGAACTGGGCAAGAAATTCGGCGTTTCAAAAACTCAAAAAGCCGTCCGCGAACTCGTTAATCAGGATTTAGCGAGCGTTTTTCACCGCACGATGACAACGCAGGTCAAACCGAAACGCCGCAAAGCCGTAAAACTTTTGCCGCCGGAATTTCA
>JBDTSO010000076.1:0-9972 GCA_039931085.1 Acidobacteriota bacterium
TTTTCGACGACCATCGAATCGTAATTGATGTCAACCGGCACGTCGCCGTTCAGACTAATAACCTTGCGGTCGGTGTTGTTTTTCGCCGCTTCGATTTCCTGTTTGGTAATCGGCAGATTTCGCGCCTGCGCGATCATCTCGGTAATGCCGAACATATCTTCGCGCAAAACGCGCACGCAACCGTGCGAAACCAGATTGCCGATGTCCGAAGGCGCGTCGGCTTCGTGCAGCAAATAGGCATCGCCGAGCGGAATCTTGATTTTGCCGAGCGGATTTTGCGGATCGTCCGCCGTAATCGTTTCGTAAGGCTCGACGCTCGAAGATTTTCGTACCCATTCGCTGTTCGGCGGAATCCAATTCGGATTCAAAATAACTTTATTCGCCGAGCGCATTCCAATCGGAATCGGAAAATCCTTACGCCCGACACCGACGTAATAAGACTTGATTTCCTTGCCGTTCTGCCAGAAAGTCATCGTAAAAGCCGGAACATTGACCGTGATTTTCACATTTCCGTCGCCCGGTTTGAGCGTCGTTTTTTCGATTTTTCCGCCGGTCATCTTGTCCGAACGCGCCGATTCCTGCGTGTCGCCGTTTTGATTCGGCGCATTCGAGTTTGAATTCATCAAGCCGTTTGAATTCGCCGCGTTATTTGAATTGGAATTATTCCGCGCTTGTTCGTCGTTCGCGCCGTTTTCCGCCGCGTCGCGTTTTGCCATCAACAAATGCTCGGTTTCTTTCAAATCGCCGTTTTTATATTTAATTTGCGCCCAAACGTCGCCGTTAAAATCTTCGGGAACTTTCACGTCGGCAACATAATTGTTATTTGCCGCATCGGTCGGCGCGTCGAGCGTCTGCAATTTCAAAGCGCGGTCGCTTGCCGTTACGGGTTGATATAAAACCGTGACTTCCGAGGCATCCGGCGCGTGAACGGTTAATTTGAAATCGTCGCCCGTAATAAACTGATAGCCGTTTTCGCCTTTCTCAACCGGCGCGGCTTTGATTAAAGACTGTCCGGCAGTTTCCGCTGTGTTCGACGCGGCGTTTGTATTCGCGCCGTTTATCGCCGTCATATTTCCCGGCGGCTGACACGCGCCGACCAAAAGGACGACCGATAAAAGTCCTAACCAAATGTAAATTTTATGTTTCATTGTTTATTTAATGTTTTTCTAAAGCAATTTTTTTCGCTCAATTAAATTTTGTATCGCAATAGACCGCCGATGCCTTCCATCGCTGCGAATTTTTCGTGATTTTCGACCATTTCAATTTTCGCTCCGGTCGTTTCGGCAAGCCGAATTAGTTCGTTGCGTTTTTTTTCGTCGAGATTTGCCGTTTCCGGGTCGAGCAGAAGTGTCGCCACCTGCCCGTTTTTCAGAGCATGTTCCGTTCCCTTCAAACCGGCAACGCCCAAACGGTCGCCGCGCACCGCGCCGACGAGTTTGTCCGCCTGCGAATGCGCTTCGTCGCTTTCGATTTCGTCAAGAATGTTACGCACTTCTTGCTCGAATTCGCCGCGCGGCGCGTTTATGTCAATATGCAGAAATTCATCGTAGAGAATCTCTTTGACTTTGAACGAAAGATTATTTTTCAAAAGCGTCGTCGCAATTTCGTCGCCCGCGACAATCAGATTTTTGGCATCAACTTTTTTGATTAAATCTTCAAGATCGGCAACGATGATTTCGGAAAATTCATCGCGGTTTTTTTCGACGATACGCTGGTAACGAAGCTGACTCCAGCCGCCGCCGGACGTTTTGTTATAAGGTTTTGTGTCTTCATCATCGGGCGCGGCGCGTTTTTTGAGTTTGCCGTAGCCGGTTACGAAAAATCGCGCCGTGTTCGTGTCAATGACGGCGATGACCGCCGTGTCGTATTCGTCGAGCATTTTGGCTAACTGAAACAGTGACGGAACTTTGCCGACCGCAACTTCATTTTCCAAAGTCACGCCGACTTCTTCGACTTCCCACAAATCTTTCGCCGAACACGCGAAAATTATCAAACCGCTTGTTGAAGGCGACATTTTATTTGCGACGAAATCTTCGATTTTTTCTTTGTCCGCGAGAAAAGAATCCAAATCCGCGCCGCGCGGACGATAAGTTTTTTCAATTTCGTGCAGGCGGTCTTTCAAAACAATTTCACCGGAACGTATGCCCGGATTGCCGCCCGTCGCCTGCGGGCGCATATCGAGATAAATGCTCAAAACGGGCATTTCCGTCGGCGCGAATTCCGCCAGTTTTCTGATTAAATCTTCTTTCATAATTTTTTTTATTTTTTCCGTTTAATTATCCGACTTGCTTGGTTTCCGCCGTCGGATTGACGCGGTAAACTTTCGCGTCGCCGCCGGTTAAATTTCCGGCGCGTTGTTTAGCGGCATCAACCATACTTTGCGAACTGTCATACCATTTTTTAGTGATTTCGGCGGCGACTTCGCGTCCGCCCAAACCGAATGCCAGACCGACGGCGAGAGCGATTCCGCCGACCAGACCGAAAAATAAAGTATTGACGACCGTTTCGGCAATGCCGAGTTGGTTGATCGCGGCGATGATCGAAAAACCGATGACGGCGTATTGCGTCAGTTTCGCCAGCAAGTTCGGATTTCCGACACCGAGTTCGGAAACGCTGGAGCGCACCAAACCCGATAAAAATTGCGCGATAAATGTCCCGATGACGATGATTGCAATCGCCACAATCACGCTCGGAATGTATAAAATGATGCTGTTGGTTATGGCGGTGATCTGCGGAATGCCCAGAACATTCGCCGCCGCCTGCACGAAAATCAGGAAAATCGAGTATTTAATCAGCGCGGCGATGATTCCCGAAGTCGTCATCGTCGTTCCCGAACGACGCACAAATTCGCCGATGCCGCTTCTTTCGACTGCCGATTCGAGTCCGACGGCTTTTAAACCGCGTTCGATTAAGCGGGCGATAAAACCCGAAATAAACCAGCCGATGACGACAATCAGCAATGCGCCGATGAGCGCGGGCAGAAAGCTGATAAAACGATTTATCGCGTTATAGAGCGAATATAAAATCGCCTCGCTCGTGTCGCGAATTCCTGAAATTTGTGTTTCTTGCAGCATCATAATTTTCTCCTCAAAAACTCTCTTAGTAATCTTTTCGTGCGGATTTTTGGTTAATCGCCGCTCTCTCGTTCAGTCGATTGATGAAAAAATCGCGTCAAACGAGAAATTCGGACTCCGAATTTCCCGTTTCTTTCCCCTTGCTCGTTAGCCGTTTTTGCGGTTTTCCGCATCATCGGGTCTGATTTCCTCAATTCGGACATCAGTTCGTTTGACCGAATCGCGGACAGTTTCCGCGTGTTCAGTCATTTTTTTGCTGATGACGACTTCTTCGACGACTCGCGCCGTTTTTGAAATAACTGGGATTTCCGCCTGCGTTTTTATTTCAAACGAGCCTTCCTGAAAAACACCCGCCGCGCTTTCCGCCGCACTGCCCGTTTTATTTTGTTCGACCGCCGCGTTTTTATGATTTAATTTCGTCATATTTTTCTCTACAGAATTTTCAGCCATCAAATTTTACCAACAATCTTTCTAAATATTTTTCAAGTATAATTTTAAGTCTACTTGGAAAAAAGTGCCGGAAACGCCGTTCTTTTGAAACGAATCGTTTCCGGCTTGTGCGATGAAGACAGGATTTATTCATCGTTACAAATGAGCGAAGATAAAATGAACAACGAATCAAATAACTACATTTTTATCTTCGCCCGCACGGGGCAAGCCCCGAATTGGTTTTGCAAATTTTAATAGTTTTCAACTATTTATGAGCTTTTTTACTTTTTATCTCGTCAACTTCGACATCAGTGCGTTTGACCGTACCGCTGACCGTTTTTTGTTTATCGGTAACTTCTTTGCCGACAACGACTTCTTCGACGACTTTGGCAGTTTTGCCGACAACGGCTTTTTCGGCTTTCGTCGTTACGTCAAATTCGCCTTCTTTGAAATTTTTCATATCGGCATCGGTCACGGCGCGATCAACTTTATGACGTTCGACGTTGACCTTTTCTTCTTTCAAATTTACCTTTGCTTCAACCGGACGCTCGGTAACGCTCGTGTGAACTCGCACGCCGCCGCGATTAACGACTTGTTTTCCGACGACCATCTGTTCTTCAATGACCGGCAGCGCGACTTCGCCTTGATCTTTAAATGTTTTCATTTCGGTTTTCGTCTGTTCGGCGGTATAAGGCTTGGCTTTTTTATCGAATTTTTTGTAACCGGCTTGACGGTATTGCGCTGTGCGGCGGTCAACGTCAATCGCGCCTTTATCGTTCAAAATATCAGCGGCTCTATCAACCATATTCTCGGCGACTTGCGCCGTCACGACCGTGCTTCCGCGTCTGACTGATTCGGCGTAAACGTCGGTTTCCGGCGTTACCGAAACGTCGTCCGTCCCGAATAAATTGCCGAAAAAGTCAGAAATCGAATCTCCGATTGATTCTTCCTTGTCATTTGCGCCTTTGTAAGCCGTGTAACCTTTGCCCGTTCCTTCGTTACGCGCGATGTTGATGTCGCGCTGTTTCACGCCCGCCGCGTTCAATGCTTTAACCGCCGCCTGCGCTTCCGTGTAATTGTCAAATATTCCTACTAATGTCTTGTTCATAATTTTATTAACTCCTTTTCTCTACTTTGTTTAACTGTTTCGGCAGGCGTGATTTTAATAATCAATTTTTTATTCCCGCTTGTTCTTTTACATCTTTTTCGTTTGTTTTAACGTCCCTGCAATTCCGCGTCGGGATTTTCCGCTTCAAATTCTTCAACGCTGATTTCTTCGCGCCGTAATGTAACTTCCTGCACATTAGCGATTTCTTCGCGCCGTTTGACGAGCCGAATTTCCTCGCGCAGCAGCAGACGTTTTTCCGTCACAACGACTTCTTCCAAAACCGGCACGATCATTACTTCGCCTTCGTAGCGAATTGCGGGCGCGGTTTCGACGTATTTGTTGACTTCGACGCGCTCGACTTCGATATGTTCGCGCAAAATCGGTTCGTTGATCGTCTGCACGTCTTCGCGCACCGTCTTGTGAACGCGCATTCCGCCCGTTTCCACAACCCGTTTGCCGATACTGATTTCTTCAGCGATCAGCGGCATGACGATTTCACCCTGTTCATTCGTTCGCGCATTCATCGCTTCCAATGCTTCTTGTTCTTTGTTCATAAATTTTGCCGTACGATTTCCGCCTTCGGATTTTCGCGCTTCGTCGTTTGTATATTTAAATAATATCGAAAAATAGGGCGCGGCGAATCGGTGAAACTACTGATTCGGTGATGGTGTTTATACGTATAAGCGGGAAAAATGCGCCGGAAGAGCAATCAAAAAAGATGCTTTATAAGAGTTTCAGCCACAGATATACACAGATGAACACAGATTTTCAAGAGATAAATTATAGGCGGATTTTTTAATTTTATCTTCTTCTATCTTTTTATCTGAGTTGATCCGTGTGAATCTGTGGCTGAAAATTCTTTGTATTTCGTTGATTATGCTTATTGATAAAGCAGGCGAGTTCGACGCGGTTGGAAAAACCTTTTTTGGCGAGAATATGAGAAACGTGCGATTCGACGGTGCGGACGCTGATATTGCAGTGCGCGGCGATTTCCTTGTTGCTCATTGATTCGGCGACGAGCACGGCGATGCGGTCTTCGGCTTCGGTCAAGTCCGACTGATTGACATTGTTTGTTGAATCATAATTTTCAGCGGGATTTGCCGTCTGCGAATTGGCGTTGAGCGCGACGCGCGTTTGCGTTCGCTTGACGCGATTTAAAATGTTTTGAATTGTTACAACAAGCTCTTCGGGCTCGAAAGGTTTCGTCAAATAAGCGTCAACTCCGGCGCGAACTCCGTTCAGACGATTTTTGCGCCCGTCTTTCGCCGTTAAAAAAATAACCGGAATCAATTCGGTACGCGGGTTCGCGCGTAAGTTTTTGATAAGCGAAAATCCATCGCCGCGCGGCATCATTATATCGCTAATAATCAAATCGGGGAGCGTTTCGGCAATGCGGACACGAGCATCGTGTCCGCAGCGAGCGGTCATCACTTCGTAGCCTTCCTGTTCAAGACACAGGGCAATTGCTTCGAGCAGTTGTGGATTATCCTCAACTGCCAGTAATCTCTTCTTCAAAATTCTTCCCATGCTCGTTAAAACCGTATTCGTCAACTGTATCTATTTCGTGCAAATCTTCGTTCCAAACGGGTAAAAATACAGTAAAGCAACTTCCGCGCCCGACTTGTGAACTGACCGTAATTCGTCCGTCCAGCGTGTTAATCAGACGCTTCGCCAGATACAGCCCTAAACCGACTCCCGGCGTTTCGGCTTTCCCGGCGGCATCGTCCGGCGTGCCGTCGGTCGAAGCGTCGGCGTTCGGTTTCGCGCCGCGATAAAATTTTTGAAAAATCTTCGGAAGATCGGCGGGCAAAATACCGCGTCCATTATCGCAAATTTTAACGGCAATTTCATCACGCACTACTTTTTCATCGTCCGAATAATCCATCTGTTTCGGCAGATCTCCAAATATTTCGGCGGCAATTTCATCTTTATTATTTTCCGTTTTGTGATAAATCATCTGATCGGTCGTCACGGATATTTCGCCGCCTTCGGGAGTGTATTTGACGGCATTTTCGATAATCGTGCAGAGTGCGCGGCGAATCGCTTTTTCGTCGCCGCAGACCGGCGGCAGAGATTTGTTTATTTCAACTTTCAGGGTTTGTTTGCGGGAATCGGCGGCGGGACGTTCGATTTTGTCGCAGGATTTCAAAACGCAGTTGATGTTCACGGGTTCGTGTTTCAAATCAACATCTCCTTCATCAAACCGCGAAACGTCAAGCAAATTTAGTATCAGATCAACTTGCCGGTCGCATTCCGAAGCGATGGTTTTGAGATATTTTTCCCGTTCGGCTTCTGATTTTCCGTCGTGCTGTAAAACGCGCACCAAGGTTTTTATCGTCGTCAAAGGCGTACGGAATTCGTGCGAAACCATTTGCAGAAATTCGTCTTTAGCGCGGCTCGCGTGTTCGGCTTTGACGAGCGCGATGTCGGCTTCGCGACGGGCTTCTTGCTCGCTCAAAAATAATTGCGCCAGTTCTTTTTGATTTTTTTCGCGTTCCTCTTCGTCTTCCTTGCGTTTTGTTACGTCGCGCGATACGGTTTGCATCTGCACGACTTCGCCGTTCGGTGCATTGACGATTTGCATCATCGTTTCAAACCAGCAGTATTCGCCTTTATTGTCGCGCATCCGGTATTCGACGATAATGCTGCTGATTTCGCCTTGAACAAGTCGTCGGTGCGCGGCATCGCGGATGAGTTCAACATCTTCCGGGTGAATCAGTTCATACATCGAAGTTCCGACGAGTTCTTCGGGAGAATAATTTAGTAATAACTGCGACGACGGCGAAACATAAACAAATCCGCCTTCGAGGTCGTGCAGACACACCAGATCGCGCATATTTTCGGCGAGCAGTTTGTAGCGGTTTTCCGATTCACGCAATTTCCGCAGACGATACTCATCCGTCTGCCGTTCCGATTCGCTGTTTCCATCTATTTCATTCTCCATTAGAAAGTGATTATCCGTTCCGTGCGCGATTTCCGCATCAGAGAAATTACTGACACGACGACCGCGTTTTTACTGTTTATTTGATTATACGCTTATTATAAAGTTAGTTTACTCTCTATTAGACATAAAATACCGAACAAGGAAACATAAAAATGATTTTTCGCTTCAACAATAAAGAATATCGAGGCGCAACGGCGGTCGAGGTGGTCAACAAAATAGCCGTTGATTCCGCCGGTTTTACAGCGCGAACCGTTAATAAAATGCCGGAATTTTTAGAATGGTCATTGAACAAACTAAGCGACCGTCTTCCGCTGCGAGAACTCGGTTTGAGCGAACGGGTCAGCGACGAAATTCAGGCACGCGGCTATCTCTCGCTGCGCCACGACTACGGCATCGGCGAACTCGTCGAATAAAATTGAATATTAAAAATTTTATCGAATCGGCGGTTAATTGAAAATGTCCGTTGCCAAAACGGTGAACGTCAAATAAAAACAAACTTTCTAAACAATTTTTAAGAAAAATTTAATGGCTCAAGAAAAAGAAATCGTCCGTCAAAAAGTTGAAGCCGAGCGGGAAGGATTGCTCGAACAGCTTGAAGAATGGCTCGAAACGCCGCTGCTTATTTTGGGTTTCGTTTGGCTGGCGCTGCTCATTTATGAATTAATTTGGAATCTGTCGCCTGCTCTGGAATTGTTGGGAACGGTGATCTGGATAATTTTTATTCTCGATTTCGCGCTCAAATTTACGCTTGCACCGAAAAAGATCGAATATCTGAAATCGAATTGGCTGACCGCACTTGCTTTGCTCGTTCCGGCGTTGCGCGTGTTTCGCATCTTTCGCGTGTTTCGCATCTTTCAAGCGGCGCGGGCGGCTCGCGGGCTGCGTCTGGTTCGCGTTTTGACTTCGGTAAATCGCGGAATGAAATCTTTGAGCGCGAGTTTCGGGCGGCGCGGTTTCGGCTATGTCGTCGCGCTTTCGACCATCGTTTGTTTCGCGGGCGCGGCGGGAATGCTCGCTCTTGAAAATAATGCTCCGAACGGTATTAAGACTTACGGCGACGCGCTCTGGTGGACGGCGATGCTGCTGACTTCAATCGGCTCAGATTATTTCCCGCAAACCGTCGAAGGTCGTGTGTTGTGCTTCATTCTCGCGCTTTACGGTTTCGCCGTTTTCGGTTATGTAACGGCGACTTTGGCGACGTTTTTCGTCGGGCGCGATGCCGAAAACAAGGATTCGGAAATCGCCGGCGCGGAAGATGTCAGAGCTTTGCAGCACGAGATTTCCGCTTTGCGCGAAGAAATCAGAAATTTATCGGAAAAATTTGCGGCATATAATTCATAAATTCGTTGATAACAAACAATAGAAAACTTGAATTCAAGATTTATGCTTTTTTGAAAGCCGGATACACAAAAATTGAAATCGCTGAACAGATTGGAGTTGATAAATCAACCATTCCAACGCATTATTATTCTCCAAACGATAATAACGCTTGGATTGCTTTGGGAAAAAACTCGAATATGATGTATATTTTGAAAAAAGAAGCAGGTAATTGGAAAACATACCAAATCAGAAACGCCGCAGATTTTAGCGATACTCAATCAATTTTCTTTCTCGACGCAGATTCAGGCTGGATCAGCACGGATATGGGAGAAATCTTTTCGACTAAAGACAGTGGAAAAAACTGGGAAAAATTAAATCTCGATTCGAATAAAATTTTTACTAAGTCAATCTTTTGGACTGATTCACAAAACGACTGGCTGGCTGCCTGGAAGCGACAAGAAAAATCAAGCCGTTTTGTTAAAAACAACTGACGGCGGAAAATCTTGGAAAAAGTACCAGACAAAAAGCGAAAGATTTTTTAGCAAAATATACTTTATTAATCAATCGCTCGGCTGGCTGATTTCCCGTGAAAAAATTTACAGAACTATTGATGGCGGAGAAAACCGGCTGCCGGTGATTAAAGTCAGTTTGTTGTGTCAATAGATTTCACATTATTTCAAAATTCTACCTGACAGCGGCATCTAACAACGCATTTAATCCAAAATATGCCAACAATAAATTTTGCAGGTTTCAGCCGGAACCATGTATTGTCCACACATAATGAACTGTTACATCCGAAAAGCCAACTCTCGTCGGCAAGTTGAAATTTCAAATATTTTCCAAAAAAACCGTATTCGACATTTATTTGGAAGTTCGTTATTCTTTTCTATAACGAATTGTCGTTTAATTTACATTAACAACTTAAATTTATTTGCAATTAAAACTTAGTTATTTAACTATTTTAAAGAGGAAAGCCTTCATTGATATATTTTACAAAGTCATTGGAAGGCTATTATTTTAACGAATGAAAACAGAACTTATTGAAGTGTCGCCGACGCAGAAGGAAATAAAAATCGAAATCGAGCCGGAAGTCGTGC
>JBDTSO010000077.1:0-9965 GCA_039931085.1 Acidobacteriota bacterium
ACGGATCACTTTATTTTGGCTTTGTTACCAAAGTAGTAAACTCAGATAATATGTTTAGAGCCGGATTTGTGAAACTGCGGCTCTCGTTCAACTATATCTGTGTGTTTGACTGGTCTAAAATACACCTCCGAAATTGAAATGTCAATGGTTTTTATAAAAATGCGGAAACACGCACGGAGTAAATATGCAGGTGAGTATATGTTATCAGGCATTTTGAAAGTTCTGAGTCCCGCCTTCAGGCGGCGCGTCCTCCGCCAGCGAAGCGCGGCGGAAAAGCACGCTAAAGCGTGGACTCAAAACATCGCAAAACATTTACTCACCCGCTTATTTTGTAAATTAAGTTACTTTTTATTTTTCAAGCGTTTTGAGTTCCATATTTACAGACTAATAAACACTCAGTTTTTTTAGGGTTTCTAATGTTCAAAGTCCACGCTTCGCGGGCGCGGAAAACTAAAGTTTGGACTCTGAATATTAAAACTGTGGACTAAATTTGAATTTCAAATTTTCAAGTTCAAAGTTTCAAATTTTTCCGCTTTTAAATTAAGATATAAATGACAATAGAAGGAATTTTGAACTTATGGCACTTGCACAAAGACATCCGATTTTTTCGGTCAAAGATTATTTGGATTATGAGCGAAACGCGCCCGAAAGACACGAATTTCTCGACGGAAATGTTTATGCGATGGCGGGCGAAAGTCCGCGCCACAGCACGATTTGTTTTAATTTGTATGTAACCGTCGGCAATCAGCTTCGCGGAAAGCCTTGTCGCGGATATTCGCCGAATATGAAAGTCGCCACTAATAAAAAAGGTTTATTTTCGTATCCTGATTTGGCGATTGTTTGCGGAGAGCCGAAATATCACGATAAAAAAGGCGACGTTTTGCTTAATCCGACCGTGATTTTTGAAGTTCTTTCGCCTTCAACCGAACAATATGATCGCGGCGAAAAGTTTTTGCGATATATTAACGGCATCGAAAGTTTGACCGATTATGTTTTAATTTCACAAAACAAGCCGGCAATCGAACATTTTCAGAAACAATCCAACAACGAATGGGAAAAAACAGAAGTCAAAGAATTAGAAGCAGTTTTGAAAATTGATTCGATTGAATGTGAAATTGTTTTGTCCGAACTTTATGATTTGATCGAATTCCCTGCATAAATGTCTTTTTATCAATCTATTATTCGTCCGCTTCTTTTTCGTCTGCCAACTGAAACGGCGCACGAGTTTGGCATCGAAGCGTTGAAATTCGGTCTTTCGTCAAAATTCGCGCAAGATTTTTCAGCTAAACGATTCGCTTGCGAATCGTTTGGCGGACTTTCGCGCTTTGGCTTAAAGTTCAAAAACCCGCTTGGAATTGCCGCCGGTTTTGACAAAAACGGCAAAGTCGTCATTCAACTAGCCGCGCTCGGTTTCGGCTTTGTCGAGGTCGGAACTGTTACGTTTGATCCGCAAAAAGGCAATGAAAAACCACGATTATTCAGATTGCCCGAAGACAAAGCCTTAATAAATCGGCTCGGATTTAATAACGAAGGCGCGGCGAAAGTCGCGGAGAGATTAAAAAAACCCAATAGAAATTGCGTTGTCGGAGTAAATATCGGCAAAAACAAAGACGTTCCCAACGAAGAAGCGACGGAAAATTATTTAAAGAGTTTCGAATTGGCGCACGAAGTCGCCGATTATATTGCCGTTAATGTTTCTTCGCCGAACACGCCGAATTTGCGTGAACTTCAAAAGGCTGAAAATTTAGAAGACCTTTTAGGCGCAATCCAAAAAAGAAATGTCGAACTTTCCGCCAAACCTTTGTTTGTTAAAATTGCACCGGATTTGAACGAATATGAAATTGAAAATATCGTTGATATTGCTCTTAAACTAAATTTGGCGGGAATAATTGCAACAAATACGACTATTGATAGAAAAAATATTCAAACAAAAACAAATGAAACCGGCGGTTTAAGCGGAAAACCTTTGCAAACGCGCTCGAATGAAGTTATTTCCAAAATTTACAGATACTCAAACGGGAAACTACCGATTATCGGTGTCGGCGGAGTTTTTACAGCCGAAGACGCTTTTGAAAAAATCTCCTGTGGCGCGTGTTTGATTCAGGCTTATACAGGATTTATTTATCAGGGATTTACATTTGCACACGATTTAAATTTCGGTTTATTAAAGATTTTGAATGAAAAAGGCTTTACAAATTTAGATGATGCGATTGGCTCAAATATAGATTCAAAATAACGCTTTAAAACTTGAATCTCGAACTTTGAACACAAGCAAGGTTTGACACAAGCAACACAGTCGCTATAATAAATTCTTTTGTGTTTTGCGCTTGTTAAAACGCAGGGTTATTCTATCAAGTGATGATAGTTGATTTAACGACATTAAAAAGTTCGCAGTTTTCATTCGATTTTACGCTGACACCTGAAGAAGTTAATTTGGACAGCGAAGAAGCGACATTGAAAAATGTTGTTAAAACACAGGGAAAGTTTAAAAAAGGAATCTCGCAAGTTGATGTCGAAGGCAAGATTTTTTGTGATATTCAAATTGGATGCATTCGTTGTTTAATTTCGGCGGAAAGCACGCTTGAAATACCTTTCGACGTGGCTTTTGTTGTGCCGGAAAATTATACGGAAGCCAAAGAAGCCGAACTCGGTGTTGATGATTTGGAAGTTTCGATTATCGAAGACGACCGAATTGATTTGACCGAACTCGTCCGCGAACAAATTTTACTGAATTTGCCGACGCAGATTTTTTGCAAAGAAGATTGTCAAGGTTTATGTCCGAAGTGCGGAGTGAACCGAAATTTGATAGATTGTAAGTGTCAGGAAAAAGAAATTGACCCGCGATGGGAAGCGTTGGGCGATTTGAAATTTTAGAAGAATAATATAAGGTAATTTAACAAAAATATTTAAGAGGTAATTATGCCAAATCCAAAACGAAGACATTCTCATTCGCGCACACGGATGCGCCGCGCACACGACCATTTAAAAGTCCCGCAATTTTATATTGACAAGGATACCGGCGAAGCGTTAAAACCGCATCGCATTGATCCGAAAACCGGAATGTATAAAGGTCGTCAAATCATCATTGTCAAAGAAACAGAATAGTTTAGACCAAATGAACAATGCAGGAATTATCGGAATGGGACACGCTTATCCGAGCGGTGTTCTGACCAATGCCGATTTGGAAAAAATTGTCGAAACATCCGACGATTGGATCACATCGCGCACCGGCATCAAACAGCGTCATAAAGCTGCCGACGATGAATATACTTCTCAATTCGGCACGAAAGCCGCGCAGCAGGCGATAGAACGCGCCGGTTTGAAAGCCGAAGATATTGATATTATCATCTGCGCGACGACGACTCCCGACCAGATAATGCCTTCGACCGGTGCGCTGATTCAAGCCCAATTGGGCGCGACGAATGCCGCCGGAATGGATATTTTTGCGGCTTGTTCCGGTTTTTTATACGGTTTGACGATGGTCGAATCAATGATAAAAACCGGACAAATCAATTACGCATTAGTAATTGGTGCAGAAGTTTTGACGAAATATGTTGATTATACGGATCGTTCGACGTGCGTGATTTTCGGCGACGGCGCGGGCGCGGCGGTTGTCGGCGCAGTTCCCGAAGGTAAAGGAATTTTGGCGACGAAAATTCGTTCCGACGGACGTTATGAAGAACAATTATATGCGCCCGGCGGCGGAACTAAATTGGGAACGACGCACGAAACGATTAATAACGGCGACCATTTTTTCAAGATGAAAGGCAACGAGCTTTTTAAAGTCGCGGTGCGTTCGATGTCGGATATTTCAAAAGAAATGCTTGAAAAAGCCGGCTGCACCGTTGACGATGTTGACCTTGTAATTCCGCATCAGGCAAATCAAAGAATCACCGACGCGGTTGCTACAAGGCTCGGCGTTTGCGAAGAAAAAGTTTATTCAAACATCGCCGAACACGGCAACACTTCGTCCGCTTCGATTCCGATTGCGCTCGACGAATGTATCGAATCGGGCAAAATCAAGGAAGGAAGTCTGGTTTTATTAACCGCATTCGGCGGCGGCGTAACCTGGGGCGGAACTGTCATAAGGTTTTAGAATGAGTAAAATTGCTTATATTTTTCCCGGACAAGGTTCACAAACTGTCGGGATGGGGAAAGGTTTATTTGACAATTTCCCTGCTTCGCACAAAGTTTTTGAAGAAGCCGATGATGCGCTCGGTTTTGCGCTTTCGGAAATGTGTTTTAACGGCACGGCGGAAGATTTGGCTTTGACGTCGAACACGCAGCCGGCGATTTTGACAACTTCAATTGCCGCTTTTCGCGCGATGGAAAGCGAAGGTTTTCTACTGCCGGATTTTGTTGCCGGACATAGTTTGGGCGAATATTCCGCGCTTGTTGCGGCAAACGCGATGAGTTTTTCGGATGCGGTGAAAACCGTTCGCAAACGCGGCGAATATATGCAAGAAGCCGTGCCGGTTGGAGTTGGCGCGATGGCGGCGATTTTGGGGTTGCCGCTAGAAACTGTGGAAATCGCTTGTGCCGAAGCCGCCGAGGAACAAGTTTGCAGTCCGGCAAATATCAATTCGCCCGCGCAGATTGTCATCGCCGGAAATTCGGAAGCGATTGATCGCGCCTGTGAATTGTTAAAGGAACGCGGCGCGAAACGAGCGATAAAACTTAATGTTTCCGCGCCGTTTCATTGCGCTCTGATGCTTCCGGCGCAGAAAAAATTGGCGAAAGATTTAGCGGAAATTGATTTTCAAAATTTGCGGTTTCCAATCGTCGAAAATGTTTCCGCTGAAATAAATTCGAGAGGCGAAAGAGTAAAAACAGCTTTAACCGAACAGGTGTCAAATCCGGTGCATTGGGCGCAATCGGTTGAAAATTTGATAATCGAAGAAGTTGACACTTTTATCGAAGTCGGAACAGGAAAAGTTTTGTCAGGTTTGGTTAAACAAATTAACCGTGATGTTCGCAGTTTGAATGTCGAAAATGCAGACAGTTTGAAAGAAACATTAAATAATTTATAAAGGAATCAGGAGAAAATATGTCAGAAGTTCAGGATAAAATTAAACAAATTATTGTTGATGAATTAGGTGTAGATGAAGCGGAAGTTACGGAAAACGCTCGCTTTATCGAGGATTTGGGTGCGGACTCTTTGGATTTGGTCGAACTCGTAATGCGGTTTGAAGAGGAATTCGATATTGAAATTCCCGATGAAGACGCTGAAAAAATTCAAGCCGTCCGCGATGCTTATGCGTATGTCGAACAGCATAAACAAGATTAATTAAATGGAAAATGGATAGTGAATAATTGATAATGCTTCGGTCATTAAAATTATCCATTTTCTATTTTCCATTTTCCATCAAAATTATGAAACGTCGTGTTGTAGTAACCGGATTCGGATTGGTCACGCCGTGTGGAAACGATGTCGAAACCACTTGGTCGGCGTTGCTTCGCGGTGAGAGCGGTGTTGACTATATTAAGAAATTCGATACGGAAAAATACTCGGTCAAAATTGCGGCGGAAGTCAAAAATTTTGATCCGTTGGATTATCTTGAGAAAAAAGAAGCGCGGCGGATGGGTGCATTTACACATTTTGCGATTGCCGCGTCTGACGAAGCGATAAAGCACAGCGGTTTGAAAGTTGACGCTTCCAACGACGAAATGATCGGAACTTATATCAGTTCCGGCATCGGCGATTTTTGGGCGATTGAACGCGAACACGATAAAATGTTGTCGGGCGGACCTGACCGCGTTTCGCCGTTTTTTATTCCGCAGTCAATCGTCAATTTAGCGGCGGGCAATGTTTCGATTCGGCACGGCTTAAAAGGTCCGAACACGGCGACGGCGACGGCGTGTGCAGCGGGCGCACACGCAATTGGGGACAGTTTTAGATTTATCGAGCGCGGCGATGCCGACGCGATGATTTGCGGCGGCGCGGAATCGGCGATTACGCCGATGTCGGTTGCCGGATTTGCTGCAATGCGTGCGCTTTCGACGCGCAACGACGATCCGAAACACGCTTCGCGCCCGTTTGATTTAGAACGCGACGGTTTTGTCTGCGGCGAAGGCGCGGGACTTTTAATTTTGGAAGGACTCGATTTTGCACAGGCGCGGGGCGCGAAAATTTATGCCGAAATTGTCGGTTACGGAATGAGCGGCGACGCTTATCACATTACCGCACCCGATGAAACAGGTTCGGGACCGCGGCGTGTAATGCTCAAAGCCATCAAAGACGCGGGAATTTCACCGGAACAAATCGGTTATATCAACGCGCACGGCACTTCAACTCCGTATAATGACAAGTTTGAAACGATGGCGATTAAACAAGCATTCGGCGAACACGCTTATAAATTGGCGGTCAGTTCGACGAAATCAATGACCGGACACGCGCTCGGCGCGGCGGGCGGAATCGAGGCGGTTTTCAGCGTTTTGGCTTTGTGCAATCAAATTTTACCGCCGACCATCAATTATGAATTTCCCGATCCCGATTGTGATTTGGATTATGTGCCGAACAAGGCGCGAAAAGCCGAATTTGAATTTGCTTTGTCGAATAGTTTCGGGTTCGGCGGAACAAATGCTTGTTTGATATTCAAGCGTTTTGTAGAATAATTATTACCGAATTTTAGAACCTTGCGTTAATTCGTAAAGTTTGAAAAGTTTTGACGAAAAACTAAAATAAACAAGCAGGGATTTATGCAAAGGTCAGATGTTATAAAGGCTTGGGGGAAAATACTCACCGGACGGCAGCCATCGCTCTCGATTGAAATTACGCGCGAATGTCCGTTGCGCTGTCCGGGTTGTTACGCTTACGAGCCGGAACATTTACAAGAAATCGGGCAAACTCTAAGAACAGTCAGCGATTACAAAGGTGACGAACTCGTCGCCAAAATGTTAGAGCTAGTCAAGGAACATCGCCCGCTGCATCTTTCAATTGTCGGCGGCGAACCGCTCGTCAGATTTCGGGAACTCGACATCTTACTGCCACAATTGAGCGAAATGGGAATCGCCGTTCAAGTCGTTACAAGTGCCGTCCGCGAAATTCCTAAAAATTGGAGTGAAATTAAGGGTTTATACATCGCTGTTTCGATTGACGGCTTGCAGCCCGAACACGACGCGCGGCGCAAACCCGCCACTTACGAAAGGATTTTGCGAAACATTAGCGGACATCAAATTACGGTTCACTGCACCGTCACCGGACAGACGGCGAATCGTCCCGGTTACTACGAAGAATTTCTCGAATTTTGGTCAGCCCGCGAAGAAGTTCAAAGGATTTGGTTCAGTTTGTTCACGCCGCAAATCGGCGCGGAAGGCGAAGAAATTCTCACGCCAACAATGCGAACCAAAATTATTGACGAACTCGAAGAATTCCGACATAAATTTCCTAAGTTAAATATGCCGAAACAGGTAATCAGCGGTTATCGAAATCCGCCGAAATCGCCTGAAGAATGTATTTTTGCCCGCACGACGCTGAATTTAACTGCGAATCTCGAAAGCAAAGTCGTACCGTGTCAATTTGGCGGAACGCCTGATTGTTCGCAATGCGGTTGTTTCGCTTCTGCCGGACTTGCGGCAGTCGGCAATTACGAATTATTCGGCGCGATACCTGTGCATAAAATTTATAATATATCGGATAATATCGGTAAAAAAGTTAGTAAATTTATGAATTGAATCAGACGCGGCGGCGGGAAAACAATATGCGAATAATCAAATTTACATTTTGGAAAGACAGTGAATTCTTTATCGGATTCCTAAATGATTATCCAGATTATGAAACGCAGGGCTATTCAAAAGAAGAAATTTTGGAAAATTTGAAAAGTTTATTTGCAGACATTGAAACAAAAGAAATTCCGTTTATTAGAAAGGTTGAAGAGTTGGGGTTGCGTAATGAAAAGGCGCGATTTGAAAAAAACGGCTTGAAAAACTCGGTTGTGTACTTGTGCGCCACGGTGGAAATCACGATTGGTATTCAAATCTTAAAACCAAAAAATCTCAACCGATTCCGCGCCATAATGAAATAAATGAAAATTTAGCGAAATCAGTTATAAAAAAACTTTCTGACGAATAAAGATTATGAAAATTATCGTTTTAATGAAACAGGTTGCCAACAAAGACGCGGTTTTACGCATTGGGAAAGACGAAAAATGGATTGACGAATCGAACATCGCTCACCAAACCAACGAATCGGACGGTTACGGTTTGGAAGAAGCGTTGCGCCTCAAAGAAACCAAAGGCGAAGGCGAAGTAATCGTCTGCACACTCGGCGGACAAAGCGCGAGAACAGTGATTAAAGACGCTTTAGCGAGAGGCGCGGATCGAGCGATTCACGTTGTCGTCGAAGCAGATAATAAACTTTCGCCGCATCAAATCGCCAAATTAATCGCCGATGCGATTCGTGATGAAAACGCCGAATTAATTTTTACCGGATTACAGTCCGACGATGCGAGTTACGGTCAAACGGGCGTGATTTTAGCCGAACTTCTCGGAATTCCGCACGCGACAATTGTTATTGAACTCGACCGCGAAAGTTTGAACGGCAATCTGCGCGTCAAACGCGAATTAGAAAGCGGTTGGTATCAATGGTTTACTTATCAACTACCCGCGCTTTTGACGATTCAGTCGGGAATTTCGCAGATTCGCTACGCTTCGTTAAAAGGAATTATGGCGGCGAAAAAGAAGGAAATCAAAGAAATTACGCCGACCATAGAAGATTTCGGCGCGGCGCAGCAAATCCAAAAAGTTTATATGCCGCTCAAAACAAAACAAACTCAAATGCTCGGCGACGGCGATGCCAGAAAGGGTGCGATTGAACTTATTGAAAAACTCAAAACCGAAGTTCGCGTTTTATAAATTTAAGTTCAAAGTTCAAAGTCCGAAGCCCAAAGTTTTAAGTCATTTTAACTTTGGGCTTCGGACTTTGGACGCATAACTTATTTGATGTTTGCAATTTTCAAACTATTGATTTAACTTTCTTTTAGTTAAAAAATTTCAAAAGCAATTCCAAATCCAAAACTTAAGCAGGTAATTTGATATGCCAAAAATGTCTTTAAAATCGCCGGTGATTTTAGCCGTTCTTTTTTCGCTGATAACTTTTATTCCGAATTTCGCTCAGGAAAAAAATGAAGCACTTCCGAATGTAACGAAAATAAAACCGATTGCGACGGCGGACGCGACGAAAAACGATCCGCTGAAAAATTTCCAATATCGTTTGATCGGACCTTTTCGCGGCGGGCGCGTCGGCGCGGTCCAAGGCATTAAAGATCAGCCGAATGTTTATTATTTCGGCGCGACCGGCGGCGGAGTTTGGAAAACCGTTGACGGCGGCATTAATTGGCAGAATATTTCCGACGGATTTTTCAAAACCGGCTCGGTCGGCGCGATTGATGTGGCGGATTCGGACACGAACATCGTCTATGTCGGAATGGGCGAAGAAACCGTGCGCGGAAATGTTTCAAGCGGCGACGGCGTTTATAAATCAACGGACGCGGGCAAAACGTGGAAAAAGATCGGTTTGACCGACACGCAGCAGATTTCGCGGGTGCGCGTTCATCCGAAAAATCCGAATATTGTTTATGTCGCGGCGATTGGACATCTTTGGGGCAAAAACGAACAGCGCGGAATTTTCCGCACGAAAGACGGCGGCACAACTTGGGAAAAAATCCTCTACCGCAACGACGAAACAGGCGCGAGCGATTTGGTGATTGATCCAACAAATCCTAATACGCTTTACGCGGCGTTCTGGCAAATCAGCCGCAAACCTTACCGAATGGACAGCGGAGGCGAAGGCAGCGGACTTTTCAAATCAATTGACGGCGGCGATTCGTGGACGGAAATTTCACGAAACAAAGGCTTGCCTTCCGGCGTTCTCGGCAAAATCAATATCGCCGTTTCGCCCGTCAACGCCAATCGTTTGTGGGCGATGGTCGAAGCCAAAGAAGGCGGACTTTATCGTTCGGACGACG